>WQVT01000302.1 GCA_009785715.1 Acidimicrobiaceae bacterium
CCCTTGTCGGCGGCGTCCTTCAGCCGCAGGTAGAGGACGGGGAGCTCCTCCTTGATATCGGCCGAGAGGGTGATCACGAGCGGTGCGGCGACGGTGGCGTCGATGGTGGCCCGGGGCAAGGAGAGCACGAGGCGCGCCGGGAGCCCGTCGCCGAGCTGGGCGTCGACGTTATCGGTGCGCAGCGCGACGCGGGCCAGCTTGGCCCAGGCATAGGCATCCTCGTTGGGGAGCCGGGCGCCGCCTATAACCCCGAGAGACTCAGCGCCGGCGTGGTCGCGGGCGGCGGCGAGGCCCTCG
Organism: Acidimicrobiaceae bacterium; assembly: GCA_009785715.1. Lineage (GTDB taxonomy): Bacteria > Actinomycetota > Acidimicrobiia > Acidimicrobiales > Palsa-688 > WQVT01. The sequence goes on from WQVT01000302.1 coordinate 298, forward strand.
GCGGCTGCGGCGAGCGCCTGGCTCCAGGTGGCCTCCACGAGGTCATCGCCCTGGCGTATGAGCGGCACCGTCAGGCGGTCGGGGCTCTCCACGGCCTGCAGGTCGAAGCGGCCCTTGTCGCACAGCCAACCCCAGTTGACGGGGTCGGAGTCGACGCCCAGGTAGCGGGTCAGCTCGTCGGCGCTCGACTGCACCGCCACGCGGCAGCCCACCGAGCACGAGGTGCAGGTGCTCTCGACCTGGTCGAGGTCCCAGGGACGGGCCTTGAAGCGGTAGGGCTTGGCGGTCAGCGCCCCCACCGGGCAGATCTGCACGACGTTGCCGCTGAAATACGAGGCGTACGGCTCGGTCGGGAACGTCGCCACCTCGGTGGTGTCGCCCCGCTCGGCGAAGTCGATCAGCCGGTCGCCTGCCACCTCGTCGGCGAAGCGCACGCAGCGGCCGCACTGGATGCAGCGCTCGCGGTCCAGGTAGACCAGCTCCGAGAGGGGGATCGGCTTGTCCCAGTGCCGCTTCTCCTCGACGAACCGAGTCTCACCCGGCCCGTAGGCGAGGGTCTGGTCCTGCAGGGGGCACTCCCCGCCTTTGTCGCAAACCGGGCAGTCGAGGGGATGGTTGACAAGGAGGAATTCGAGGACCCCGTCCTGGGCCTTCTTGGCCATCTCGCTCTCGGTCTTGATGTCCATCCCGTCGGCGACGACGTTGTAGCAGGCGGGCATCAGCGAGGAGCCCCGGGGGCCCGCCACCTCGACGAGGCACATCCGGCACATGCCGACCGGCTTCATCCGGGGGTGGTAGCAGAACCGGGGGATGTAGATCCCCGCCTGCTCGGCGGCGGTGATCATCAGGCTGCCCTTCGGCGCCGTCACCTCGCGACCGTTGATGGTCAGGGTGACGGTCTCGTCAGAGGGCTGCGGGATGATCGGAGCGGTCCCGACCGCAGACTGGGTGGGATAGGGGGCTAGGTATCCGGAATCAGTCATAGGTTCAGACATAGAGCGGCCGTGCGGAGGGGAGGCGGTCGGGCGGGAAGGGACAGTGGCCGTCGCGGATGTGGGCGACGACGTCGTCGCGGAACATGTTCACGGCGGCGGACACCGCCGGCGGCATCGAGGGGCCGAGGACGCAGATGGTGGTCTGGGCGGGGGGCCAGCGCACGCCCGGCGAGATGTTGTCGCACACGTCCATCAGGAGGTCCATGTCGGACATCCGGCCCCGGCCGTTCTCGATCCGGCTGAGGATCTTCTCGAGCCACCCGCCGCCCTCCCGGCACGGGGTGCACTGCCCGCAGGACTCCTTGTGGAAGAACCGCACGATCCGCCAGGCGGCCCGCACCGGGCAGGTGGTCTCGTCCATCGGGATCACCGACCCCGAGCCGGCCATGCTGCCCACCTCGGCGATCTTCTCGTTGGCGAGCAGCACGTCGAGATGCTCGGGGCCGAGCCAGGGAGACGAGGCACCTCCGGGGATGAACGCCTTCAGTTCCCGGTCCTCCCGGATCCCGCCGCCGTATTGCGGGGCGTAGATCAGGTCACGGAAGGTCATCTTGGCGAACTCGACCTCGTAGTTGCCCGGCCGTTTGACGTGCCCGGCGAGCGCCATCAGCTTCGTCCCCTTCGAGCGGCCCTCCCCGAGGCCGGCGAAGGCGTCGCCGCCGTGGCGGACGACCCACGGCAGGTTGGAGAGCGTCTCGACGTTGTTGACGATCGTCGGCGCGCCGTAGAGGCCGATGGCTGCGGGGAAGTACGGCGGCTTGATGCGCGGGTAGCCGCGCTTGCCCTCGAGCGACTCGAGCAGCGCCGTCTCCTCCCCGCAGATATAGGCGCCGGCTCCGGGGTGGACGACGATGTCGATCGACCAGCCCGACCCGAAGATGTCGCGACCGACGGCCCCGTAGGCGTACGCCTCGTTGAGCGCGGTCTGCAGGCGCTCGATGGCGAGGGGGAACTCGCCTCGCACGAAGAGGAAGATCTGGTCGAGCCTGGTGGCGTAGGCGCAGATCAGGGCGCCCTCGATCAGCTGGTGGGGGTCGCCCTCGAGCAGCAGGTGGTCCTTGAAGGTCGCCGGCTCGCTCTCGTCCCCGTTGACGGCCAGGTAGGCCGGCGTGGGCTTGGCCATCATCCCCCACTTGCGGCCGGCCTCGAAGCCGGCGCCGCCCCGGCCGAGGATGTTGGCGACGTTGACGGAGTTCACGATGGCCTCCGGCGTCATCGACAGCGCCTGTCGCAGGGCCTCGTAGCCGCCGTCGGCGAGGTACGACTCGAGCGTCCAGGAGCGGGGCTGCCCGATGCGGCGGGTGACGATGTGGGGGGCGTCAGTGATCACGGGTTTCCTCCGGATCGAGCTCTCGCATCGGGGTCTGGGCGCCGAGCTCCTGGCGGGCACGGCCGCCGTCGAGGGAGACCACGGCGGTGGTCGAGAACCGCGTCTCGAGGCGGACGTCCTCCTGCGAAGGTGCCGCCTCGGGCTCCTTCGGATCGGCGCCCCAGGAGCCGGGCGGGCCGCCGGCGCCGTTCACGCTGTGGCCGGCCGCCCGCAGGCCGACGGTGCGGGACACGCGGCTGAGCGTGCCGTGCGGCGGGACCTCGTCCGCCAGCTTCCCGGCCGAGAGGTCGTCGACGAGGTGGTCGAAGCTCTCCGGGCTGACGTCGCCGAAGAAGCGCCAGTTCACGGTCAGACAGGGGGCGTTGCCGCACAGCGCGAGGCACTCGGCGTCCTCGAGGGTGAAGAGGCCGTCGGTCGTGGTCCCCCCGGGGGCCACGCCGAGGCGCTCCTCGACGTGCTCGAGCAGCTCGTAGGCGCCCTGGAGCATGCAAGCGATGTTGGTGCAGACGGCGACCAGGTACTTCCCGACCGGCTCGGTGTGGAACATGTCGTAGAAGCTCGCGGTGCCGCGGACCTCGGCCGCCGAGAGGTCGAAGATCTCCCCGAGGTGCTCCATGCCGTCCTCGGTCAGGTACCCGTCCTGCTCCTGGAGGATGTGCAACGCCGGGATCAGCGCCGAGCGGTGGTGGGGGTAGAGGGAGATGAGATCCCGGACCCGCAACTGATTTTGGGGGGTCAGCCGCGACACGTCGTCAGATCCTTGCTGAGAGGTGGTCGCCTCGTCCAGATGAGACCCGGGAGCTCAACGATCGACGTCTCCGAGCACCGGGTCGATGCTCGAGACGAGCACGATGGTGTCGGCCAGGAGCCCGCCGCTCGCCATAACCGGAAGGGATTGCAGGTTGGCGAAGCTCGGGGTCCGCATGTGCAACCGGTACGGCCGCGACGTGCCGTCCGAGACGATGTAGCAACCGAGCTCGCCCCTCGCCGACTCGATCGGGACGTAGGCCTCGCCGGGCGGGACCTTGAATCCCTCGGTGTAGAGCTTGAAGTGATGGATGAGCGCCTCCATCGACTCGTCGATCCGGCCCCGCGGCGGGGGCGTGACCTTCTTGTCCTGGGTCCGGAAGTCCCCCGCCGGCAGCCGCTCGGCGATCTGCTCGATGAGCTTGATCGACTCGCGGATCTCGGCGAAGCGCACCGCGAAGCGGTCCCACGCGTCGCCCCTGCTGCCGACGATGACGTCGAAGTCGAGCTCGTCGTACGCGAGGTACGGCGTGTCGCGCCGGACGTCGGCGGCCACGCCGGCGGCACGGAGCAAGGGACCGGTGACGCCGAGGGCGATCGCGGTCTCGGCATCGAGCGGCCCGACGCCTTCGAGTCGCTGATGGACGATGGGCTGGCCGGTGAAGAGCAGGTCGTACTCGTCCATCCGCTTCGGGATGGCCTCGCAGATGGCGGCGACGTCGTCCTTCCAGCCGTCCGGCAGGTCGGCGGCCACCCCACCGGGACGGATGTAGTTGTGGTTCATCCGCAGCCCGGTGGTCTTCTCGAAGAACGAGAGGAGGACGTCACGCTCGCGCCAGCCGTAGATCAGGGTGTTGATGGCCCCGATATCCGACCCGTTGGTGGCGAGCCAGAGGAAGTGCGAGGCGACGCGGTTCAGCTC
>WQVT01000303.1 GCA_009785715.1 Acidimicrobiaceae bacterium
CGTGTTGCGCGACGACATGGGCACCCCGGCCGGGGAGCCCCGCAACGGCGCCCCCGACGGGATGCGCTGCGACGAGCTGGGCAACATCTGGTGCGGCGCCTACCGGGGTGTCTGGGTCCTCGACCCGACCGGCGAGGTGCTCGGGATCCTCGAGATGCCCGAGATCTGCGCCAACCTCACGTGGGGCGGAGCAGACCTCCACACGTTGTTCCTCACCACGTCGACCTCGCTGCGAGCGCTGCGCACCCGGGTCGGTCCGGCGCCCCTGCCGTACCACTGACTGTTGGTCGGTGTGCTCCGCCAACAAGGCGACCATGAATCGGCTGGCGGAGCTTCTCGATCTACCAGGGCCGATCCCTTTGTCTCACCATGTCCCCGGGGCGCCTTCGGGGCCCCGGGGGCGGCGGCGGGAGGCTTGTGACCGATCCGCGTCCATGTGCGTGATTGGCGGTCATGTGAGCGCAGAGGGGTCAAACGGCGTCGTCAGCCGCTCACATGGCATCGAATCGCTCACAAAGGCCGCCCTCCGACCGGCCCCCTCCCGCTCCCGCCAGAACGTACGCGCATGTATACGAGTCGCTTCCCAAGTGTGCCCCTTACTTGCTTAATGGCCGCGGATCGTGGAGGCTGACAGGACGGCGATTCCGGGTTCAATGGAACCGCCATCTCTGTCCATCGGCCATGCCCTCGTAGGAGTCGTCCCCGTCTTGTCTGTGCTCTCGGATCAATCCCCAGTCGAACTGCTGGTCCGCTCGGTGAACTGGGCGGCCGATGGCGTGGTCACGCTCGATCTGGTCGATCCCGAGGGCCGGCGGCTGCCGGCGTGGGAGGCGGGTGCGCACATCGACCTCGTGCTTCCCTCGGGCCTGATCCGTCAGTATTCGCTCTGTGGTGACCTGAACGACCACCGCACCTACCGGATCGGGGTCCTGCGCGACGCCAACTCCCGTGGTGGCTCGATCGAGATCCACGACACGGCCCTCGTCGGTCGCCGGGTGGCGGTGCGCGGGCCCCGGAACCACTTCGCCCTGGTCGACGCCCCCCGCTTCCTGTTCCTGGCCGGCGGCATCGGCGTGACGCCGATGATCCCCATGCTGCAGGAGGTGGAGCGACGGGGCACGCCCTGGCACATGGTCTACGGCGGTCGCAGCCGGCAGACCATGGCCTTCCTCGACGACATCGCCCGGCGCACCGACGGCACCTACGACGTGATCACCGAGGAGGAGGTCGGCTACCCCGACTTCGACAAGATCCTCGCCGGCATCGACTCGTCGACCGCGGTCTACTGCTGCGGCCCGACGGCGATGATCGAGGTCGTCGAGAAGAAGTGCGCCCAGTACCTGGAGCCGCACCAGCTCCACATCGAGCGGTTCACCGCGGCGCCGGCCGATGAGAACGCCGAGCCCGAGGACAACGACAGCTTCGAGGTGGAACTGGCGCGCAGCGGCGTGACCCTCACGGTGCCGCCGGACCGTTCGCTCCTGCGGACCGTGCTCGAGGTGGTCCCCACCTTCCTCTATTCGTGCGAGGAGGGCTACTGCGGCACGTGCGAGGCCAACTTCCTCGAGGGTGAGCCCGACCACCGGGACACGGTGCTCACGGACGAGGAGAAGGCCGAGGGCAAGATCATGCTCTGCGTGAGCCGCTCGAAGTCCAGGCGTCTCGTCCTCGACCTGTAGCGGCGGCCTTACCGCCTGTCGCATCCCCCATCTACCCTGGGCGGAGCGGCCCCGGACCGGGCCGGCGAGGGCAAGGAGGCCAAGCGCATGCACATCCTGTTGGGGGTCGACACCCTCTCCTACCACTGCCGGCTGGCGGAGCACGAGATCACCCTCGAAGAGGTCGTCCGTGAGTGCGGGGAGCTTGGCGCGGCGTACGTGCAGCTCAATGCCGTCCACCTGAAGGACTACGACGAGGCGGCGATCGACGCCCTCGTGGCCTCCGCCGGCGACGCCGGCATCGCGCTCACGCTCTCCGGCGACGTCGTCGGGCTGGCCAAGCGGGGGGACACGGTGGCCGAGGGGGCGGCCCGGGTCAAAGGATGGGTGGAGCTGGCCGAGCGCCTCGGGAGTCCGTTCGCCCGGGTCTCGTCCGGGTTCTACCGCAACGAGTTGCTCGGCCACCCCGAGCAGATTGCGGCCGAGCAGCGCTACGTCATCGATGCCCTGCGCGCCGCGACCGACGGCTCGTCAGGCTCGGTCAAGGTGCTCCTCGAGAACCACTCCGACTTCACCGCCGACGAGTACGTCGAGATCATCGAGGCCGTGGACAGTGAGCGGGTCGGGGTGTTCCTCGACATCATCAACCCGATCAGCGTGCTCCTCGATCCCCTGCCGGTGATCACCCGCCTCGCGCCCTGGGCGCCGGCCGGTCACGCCAAGGATTTCCGGATGGTGTCGCACTACGTCCCGGACCGTTTTCACCGCACCGGCTTCGACATCCAGTTCTGCTATCCGGGGGAGGGGGTCGCAGACCTGGCGTCGCTGGTCGGGCTGCTCCGCGACGCCCCCGAGCGGGACACCCCCTATCTGCTCGGTATCGAGGGACTGGATAACCAGGCCGGGGTCGCCGACCAGCGGGAGCGGCTCGGCGCCTCCCTCAAGCTGCTCGGGGATCTGACCGCCGTCACCCCCTCCCGCTAGCGTCACCGGATGGCCGGTCCGCCGGCTCCGGCCACGGCCGGACCGGCGGGATATCGCCCCGGGCAGAACGGCACGCCTGCCGGCAGCTGATGTTCGGGTGCGGATGAGATGGCTGGTGCGCATGAATAGAGAGAGGACGAGATGACCGATTTGTCGACGAAGCCGGGTTCGGGGCGCCTCGAGGGGAAGGTCGCCCTGGTCGTGGGGGGCGGCCAGACCCCGGGGGAGAGCACCGGCAACGGCCGGGCCACCTCGATCGTCTTCGCCAGGGAGGGTGCCCAGGTGATCGTCGCCGACCGGCGCCTCGACTCCGCCGCGGACACCGTGAAGCTGATCGAGGCCGAGGGGGGCAAGGCGGTGCCGTGGGAGGTCGACGTCACCTCCGAGGACCAGATCCGCTCGATGGTGGAGGGCGTGGTCGAGCGCTTCGGGCGGATCGACATCCTGCACAACAACGTCGGGGTCAGCCTCGCCGGAGGCGACGCCGTGGTCACCGAGATCACCCCGGACGCCTTCGACCGGATCTCCGACATCAACGTCCGGGGGATGGTGCTCACCTGCAAGCACGTGTTGCCCGTGATGCGGGCCCAGCGGTCCGGGTCGATCACCAGCATCTCCTCGCTGGCGACCGAGATCGACTACCGCTATGTCGCCTATAAGACCACCAAGGCCGGGGTCAATGCGCTCACCGAACTGCTGGCGATCACCAATGCGGAGTACGGGATTCGCGCCAACGCGATCCTGCCGGGCCTGATGAACACGCCGATGGCCGTCGAGAACCGGATCGGCGTGCTCGCCCCCACCCGCGAGGGCGTGATCGCCGAGCGTGACTCGCACGTCCCCCTCGGGGGGAAGATGGGAACCGGCTGGGATGTCGCCTATGCGGCGTTGTACCTCAACTCCGACGAGGCCCAGTTCGTGACCGGCCTCAAGCTGATCGTGGACGGCGGTCAGCAGCTGCGGGCCGGCTGAGCACGCCGGGCGTTCCGTCCGCCCCGCTCCCTTTGCCCAAAGAAAGACACGCCACCCGAGAAAGGCAGCCGCATGGCGAACCAGACAGATCATCCACCGGCATCACTCGCCGACGGCCCGCCGGGGGACGCCGCCGAGCTGCTCGCGGCCATGATGGCCATCCGCCACTTCGAGGACCGCACCCAGGAGCTCTTCGCCCGCAACCTCGTCCGCGGCAGCACCCACCTGTACCAGGGGCAGGAGGCGGTGGCCGTCGGTGCCACCCGGGCGCTCCGCCCGGGCGACACCATGGTCTGCACCTACCGGGGGCACGGCGCCACCCTGGCGATGGGGTCGCCGGCCGACCGCTGCTTCGCCGAACTGCTCGGCAAGGCGGAGGGGCTGTGCAAGGGCAAGGGCGGCTCGATGCACTTCACCGACGTGTCGGTCGGGAACCTGGGGTCGAACGCCATCGTCGGCGCCCAGCTGCCGATCGCCGCCGGCGCAGCCCTCGCCGCCCAGTACCTCGAGACCGGGGCGGTCAGCCTGGCGTTCATGGGTGACGGCTCGACGAACATCGGGGCCTTCCACGAGGCCCTCAACCTGGCCTCGGTGTGGAAGCTGCCGGCGGTCTTCGTGATCGAGAACAACCACTACGGCGAGTACAGCCCGATCGCCAACACCACCCCGATCGCCAA
>WQVT01000304.1 GCA_009785715.1 Acidimicrobiaceae bacterium
CACGCACACCCTGTCGGTGGTCTGGGCGTGGCAGGCGGTGCCCGACGACCGGCGCCCCTACGTCCAGGGGCAGATCCCCCACTGGTTCGCCAAGATCACCGATCCGGTCACCGGGCGCTGGGTCTCCACCCACGTCATCAACCAGGACACCATCGCCTGGATCGGGCAGGGCGTCATCACCGACCGCGAGAACGAGCACCTCGGCCGCTCGGACATCGGGGTGGTCAAGCTCCGCAACCAGCTCCTGGCCGACATGGAGGCCGTGGGCCGGGGCGAGGACCCGATGGGCGTCATCCGCGACCCGGCGGAAAACGTCCGCATCCGCTGGATGGGCGATCCGGACCGGACCGAGCGGCTGACCCACGCCCCCAGCCGCGAGCGGTTCCTGGCCCAGCTGTCCCGCGGATCGGCGCTCCGGGAGCCGGGCGACTACTTCCAGTTCTACGCCGGCCAGCCCGAGCACGTGCGCCGGGCGTTCGAGGAGGCCATGGGGTTGGAGCACCGGGAGCTGGGTGGCCCCGTCACCGACCAGCGCAGTGACGGGGCCGTCACGGCGCTCAGGCGTTCTTGAGCGCCAGGTCCTCCCAGCGGACGGTGCCGAGGTTGTTGCCCAGCCCGCCGTTCGGGATCAGCGCCTTGGTGGAGACGTCGAAGAACGGCTTCGAGTAGAGCCACACCGCGTCGACGTTCTGGTCCTCGCGGTTGTTGATCTCCTTGAAGATCTTGGCCCGGGCCGACTTGGAGGCCGTCGACGCGCTCTCTGCGAAGAGCTTGTCGAGCGTCGGGTCCTTCACCCCCGAGAACGGGCCGTTGCTCTCGAAGAACTCGGGATCGGAGATCGACGGGTCGAGGTTGCCCCAGTTGGAGTCGATGGCCTGCCACGTGTGGTTGAAGGTGATCGCGAGCATCTGCTGGAGCGTGTTGTCCTGCTGGTTGACCTTTATGCCGGCGGCCTCCCACATGGTGGAGAGCGCCTCGACCTCGGTCGTCCAGTACGCCGTGTTCGTGGTGGTGGACAGGTTCACGCTGAGGCCGCCGAGCTGCTGCACCAGCGCCTTGGCCTTGGCCAGGTCATAGGCGGGGAAATACTTGTCCTTCTGCTGGTAGAACTCCTGCCCGGGCCCGGACATGTCCTCAACGATCGGGAACGCCCCGTGATAGAGGTTCTTCGTGAGCGCCGCGGCGTCGGTGGCGTACGCCACCGCCTCCCGGGCCTTGATGTTGTCGAAGGGAGCGTTCCCCTCGTTCAAGGCGATGAACTGCGTGAACGTCGAAGGCGGCTGGGTCACCCTCAGGCCCTTGGACGGCAGGGACTGGAGCAGCGGGATCGTGGAGATCAGCTGCGCCATCTGGTCCGTGCCCTGCTCGAGCGCCGAGGCCGCGCTCTGATCGGCCCCGACCGCCGTGAAGGTGATGCCGCTCAGGTGCGGCAGGCCTTTGGAGGCACCCCAGTAGTTGGGGTTCTTCTTCAGCACCAGCTTGGAGCTGGCGGCGTTGGAGACCACCTCGAAGGGGCCCGCCCCGATCGGCTTCTGCTCGTAGGCCTTCTCACCCATGCTGGTGAGGGCCTTCTGGTCGGCCGTCCAGTTCGGCGCCTCACCGATGAAGGCGTCGATGATGGCCGAGTCGGGATGTTTCATGTTGGCGGTGATCGTGTACGGGCCGGAGGCCACGACCGGGCCCTGGAGCGGGAAGTTGGCGTCGCCGATGTTGCCCCACTGCGGCTCCAGGTCACGGTTGATGCTCCAGGCGACGTTGGCCGCCGTGAAGGGGTCGCCGTTCGAGAACTTCAGCCCGTGGCGGATGTTGATCGTCACCGTCTGGTAGTTGTTCGAGAAGTGGTACCCGGTCGCCTCGTCCGGCACCACCTTGTTGCCAGGAGCCAGCTCGAAGAGCTGGCCGTAGATGGCGTTCATGAAGTCGGAGTCGGCGGCGTCCTGCGTGTCGGCGGCCACGTCGATGTTCGGCCATTGCGTGCCCACGTCGAGGACGTTCAGCATCCCGCCGTTCGGTACCGCGGCGGGCACGGCCGCACCGGCCGTGCCCGCCCCGCTCAGTCCCCCCGTGGCGGCAACCATCACCGCCACGAGTGTCAATGAAGTCGTGCGCCCGAGACGCTTGACTCTGCTGCTCATGTTGTCCCCCCCAAAGTTGGTTGTTGCTGTTATTCCCGGATCACACCTTGTCGAACGCCGGGAAGAGCTTGGCCGGGGTGTCGTGCAGGATGGCCTGCTTCTCGGCGTCGGACAGCCAGTCGAACGAGCTGATAACGGGGACCAGGTCGTCGCCGGTCTTGCCCGGGCCCTCGCCCTCCTGGCGAACGGCGGCACCCGAACCGGGCGCCTCGGTGCCGAACACGGTCTGCGACACGGTGCGCTGGCGGATGGCCGCCGTCAGGTAGTCGACGTCGTGGGCGCAGGTGTCGAAGAAGAGGTTGTTCGAGAGGTCCTTCTGCGACAGGTGCGAGTCCGACCGGATGAAGCGGTCCAGCCCGCCGCCACAGTGGCAGACGATCACCTTCAGGTCCGGGTAGCGCTCGAACACGTCCGTGTGGCCGTAGAGCTGGGTCGCCAGGTACTGCTCCTGCACGAAGCCCATCTGGTAGTTCTGCGGGATCGGGGCGATGCGGGGATCCTGGGAGTTGGTGCCGTGCACGATCAACGGCAGCCCGAGCTCGCTCGCCCGCTCGTAGAGCGGGTACCAGTAGGACTCGTTGACGCCCGGCGTCGTCCGCATCCCCGGGGGATCGGGCGCCAGGTAGGCGGCGACGAAGCCGAGCTCGTTCACGCAGCGGTCCAGCTCCGGCAGGACGTGGGAGATGTCCGGGGCGTCGGAGTTCTGCGGCAGTTGCGCCGCGCCGAGGAAGCGGTCCGGGAAGAACTTGCACTGCTGGGCGATCGTGTCGTTGACATAGGTCGTCCACGACGGGAGCAGGTGATGATGCATCCACCCGAGCATCATGAACGGGCGGGGGCCGATGATCTGCACCTCGATGTCCCGCTCGTCCATGTAGGCGATGTGGCGGTCGACGGCGCCGTGGAACTGCTCCTCTGTGACCGTCGTCCGCCCACCCTGGGACAGCGGGCTGCGACTGGCGGTGTTCGAGGCCAACAGGAGCGCGAGGTACGCGTTCGACGCCGGCGGCACCGACACGTGCCCGTGTACGTCATACACCTTCACACCGTTGAACATGGGTTCTCCTTCTCTGCTTTCGGTATCGGGATCTACGTTGTACGACTAACGCCAGACGCTGTGGGCGAGGGAGCCCACGAGGGTCAGCTTCGCACGCTCCTCGTCGATCGTCATCGGGGCGTTCGTCGCCGAGGCGAAGCCGCACTGGGTGGAGAGGGCCAGCTCGTCCAGCGGCTTGACGCCGGCGGCCTCCTCGATGCGGCGCCTCACGTCGGCTTCGTCCTCGAGGGCACCGGCCTTGGTGGTGAGCAGGCCGAGGACCGCGACGGTCCCGGGCTTGACGAGCTTGATCGGGCCGAAGTCTCCGGCCCGCTCGGAGTCGTACTCGAGGAGCACCACGTCGACGGCGAGGTTGGAGAACAGCGGCTCGGCGATGATCCCGTAGCCGCCCTGGGAGTGCCAGGTGCCGCCCGGCATGTTGCCGCGGCAGACGTGTAGCGCGCCGGTCACGTCGAGGCCGTCGAAGACCGAGCTGTCCAGCGCGGCGTCGAAGGCGATCTGCTCGTCGAGGTTGTGCCCGCGCTCGGCGTGGAAGGCCCGGGTGTTCGGATCACAGAGGGACCCGTAGTTCGGTGCGTCGAGCTGGACGTAGGTGCAACCCTGCGAGACGAGCCGGGCGGCCACGTCGTGCAGCCAGTCGCGCACGTCGGTCAGGTACTCCTCACAGGTCGCGTAGCCCGACTCGCGGGGGGAGACCTCGTCCGACCAGTAGCGGCGGTGGTAGGACGGGGCCGCCATCGTGTACTTGGTGCGGCGGGTGGCGTGGGCGGCGAGGAACGGGTACTCGCCGCCGACCGGATGCTCCGCCTTCGGCGAGATCTTCGACACGACCGTGGGGAAGCCGGGCCCGTAGCGGGTGCTGCCGCCGGCGGGACGGTTGGCGGTCGCCGGGTAGGAGCGTTCGCCCTCCCGGGACTCGAGGCCGTTCAGGTGGCGGACGGTGTCGGCCCAGCCGGGCCGGCGGAACTCGCCGTCGGTGATCACATCCAGGCCTACGGACTCCTGCAAGTCGATGGCGGCCAGGATCTCCCGATCTTCGATGGCCGTCAGCTCCTCCGGGGTCATGGCACCTTCCTCCACCCGCTTGCGGGCTTC
>WQVT01000305.1 GCA_009785715.1 Acidimicrobiaceae bacterium
GCCGGCGGACGCCGCGCTGGCGAGCGCCCTGTCTGGTGAGGTGCAGGACCTGTCGGTGGTGACGGAGCGGGGACGTTCTCTCGTTTTGCGCTGACGGGCCGGGCCGCCTCACCTATTCCTCCCGGAAGAACTCGAGCGGCAGGACTTCGTAAAGCTCCGTTCGAGCCGTGCCCTGGACCACGAACTCGGCTCCCGCCTGAAACGCCCCGAACGCTTCCGGATCGCTGTAGAAGGCGTTGTTCTCCTGTTCGAAGGTGGCGAGATCGGGATACTCGAACTCGGCGACGAACTCGTTGTTGGGGCCGGCAATCGGTGTCAGTACCGCCGCCGTCACCCATCCACGCTGACGCATGATCGAGTCCAGTCTGATCCACGTTTTCATGTAGTCGCCGAAGTGTCCGTACGTGATCTCCTGGATCAATCGCACTCTGTTTGCCACGTCCCCTCCTTGCGCTCAGGTGGTCTCAGCCGGCTGAGGGGAGCGGGCCGAGCCCTGTGACGCTCCCCACCACGTTGCCAGCGTGGCACCGGGGTCGCCGAGGGCCGAGCCGGCGTCGAAGATCATGGTGCGAGGGGTGGTCGGTTCGTAGCGGGGCCACGGCTCGTCGCCCTCGATGAAGCGGACCCAGGCCCGGTGCATCTGGTCGGCCAGGTTCTGTGGAGCGTCGGTCCCGACGCCCTCGGCCACGCCCGCCGCCGTCAGGTTGTCCCACACGAAGGGGATGTCCGAGCTGTGCCGGGCCTGGGCGACCCCCGGCCCGAGGGCGCGGGAGGCGAAGCGGAACTCGTAGCGGTAGACGGCGGTCCCGCTGCCGGCCGAGGCGGCGGCCATGACCCCGGCAGGGATCCGGAACCGCCAGTCGGTATAGGCCTGCGCGATGCCCCACGCGAGTGACCCGCGCTCCCGGCCGAGCCGAAGGTAGGCCGCAACCCCCGAGTCGTCGAGGCCGAGCGTGCGCATCGCCGCGACCACCTCCGCCTCGGACATCGCCGTCGAGGCTGGGGCCAGTGCGGAGTTGAACTCCTCGGACGTGCAACCGACGAGAAGTGCCTCGCCATTGACGAAACCGGAGGCCGCACGGCGGTAGGCGTCGTCCTCGACCACCCTCCCGTCGATCGTCGGGCGCCAGGTGAGCGTCTCGTGGCCGAACGCCGAGGCGCCGTCGACCCCCTCCCAGGCCGGCCGGCGACCGGCGCTCGAGGGCAGGTAGTCCGGCTCGACCGCCGCCCGCCGATCCGCGGCTACGCCGGCCAGCGCCGCGGGGTCGAGGCCGACGCCAAGGGCTGCGGCGTAGTGCTCGGCCATCCGGCGGGCCTCGTCCGGGCCGGCGGGGATCATGCCCCCCGAGCTCTGGGCTGCCGTGGCCCGGAACAGGCCCCGGGCCGGGGTGCCGGCGAGGAGGGCCAGGCAGGACGTGGCGCCCGCCGACTGGCCCCCGATCGTCACCCGGGCCGGGTCGCCGCCAAGGGCAGCGATGTTCTCCTGGATCCAGCGGAGGGCGGTGATCTGGTCCCACAGGCCCCGGTTGGCGTTGCCGTCGCCGAGGTCCAGCCAGCCTTCGGGTCCGAGTCGGTAGTTGATGCCGACCGCCACCACTCCGCGCCGGGCGAAGTTTCCCCCGTGGTACCAGGGGCTCGCGTTGGACCCGCCGGTGAAGCCCCCACCGTGGATCCACACGAACACCGGCAGGTGCGCCGGGCCGGGGGAGGGGGTCCACACGTTGAGGTTGAGCGGGTTATCCCCCGACGGCGCCGGCTCCGGGATGAGCCCGCCGCCCGGCCCTCGGCGGTGGGCCGCCGCCCCGTACCGCCGGCAGTCGATCGCCTCGTCTGAGCCCGGCAGGGGCTCGGGGGCCTCGAAGGCCGCCGGGCCGATCGGGGCCCGGGCGTAGGGCACGCCGAGGAACTCGACGTAGCCGTCCCCCTCGTTGCCGATCAGCCTTCCGGTGCGGACCTTGACGGTTGGCTCAGCCACGTCTGCCTCCCTGGTTTCCCGGGGTGTCTATCACTCCCAGCGGAAGAACCGGTGGGCCAGGTAGCCGAGCACGACGGCGTAACCGGCCAGGACGAGGAGAGGAGTCGCCGGTGGGAACCCCTGCAGGATGGCGTCCTGGATCGCCTGGACGGCGGCGCCGAGCGGCGTGTAGTTGCTGATATCACGAAGGATGGTCGGCATCTCGGCTCGCGGCAGCCACAGGCCGGCGAAGAACATCATCGGGAAGAACATCAACCGGCCGATGACGCTGGCGCCGTTGGCCGTCTTGGCGAAGGACGCCACGAGCAGGCCGAGGGGGCACAGGCCGGCGATGGACAGGAGCACGGCGACGGCGACCCCACCCGGGCTTCTCGGGGAGGGCGCCCCGAAGGCGACCATGCTCACGATGAGGACGGCGAGCGTCGAGGCCACCGCGATCGAGGCCTGGACGACGACCTGGGCGGCGAGCAGCCACGACGACGGCATCGGCGTCGTCGATAGCCGGCGGAGGATCCCCTGCTCCCGGTAGGAGACCAGCGGCATCGACAGGGCCATCATGGCGATCAGGGCGATGCCGAGCATGATGACGACGGGGACGTACACCTCGAAGGGGGTCAGCCCGCCGAGCGCCGAGCTCTTGTGGTGGAAGGTCGAGATGTTGCCGAAGATCATGATCAGGGCGACCGGGAGGGCGAGACCGCCTACCAGTCCGACCGGCTGACGCCAGGTGAGGCGGGCCTCGTTGCGGAGCACGTTTCCGAAGATGATGCGCTGGCGGGGGGACGGGACGTGAAGCGTGAGGGCGGTCATGACCTTGCTCCTTCGAGATGATCCTGGTTCAGGCGATTGCCGGTCAACTTGACGAAGGCGTCCTCGAGGTTGGACGTGTCGAATCCCACGTCGTGAGCCACGACCCCCTGGTCGTGGAGGGCGATGATCACGGTGTTGAGGAGGTCACCCGTGCCGCTGACGACCACCCGTGATCCGTCGTGTTCGACACGGGTCACCTCGGGCTGGGCGCTCAGGATGGCGTCGTCGAAGGGGGCCGACGGCACGAACCGCACGACCTTGGTGTCCCGGGCCCGGGCCGAGAGACCGGCCGGAGTGTCGAGGGCGACGACGCGGCCGGCGTCGATGAAGGCGACCCGGTCGCACAGCCGCTCCGCCTCCTCCATGAAGTGGGTGACGAGGATGATCGTGACGCCCCGGTCCCGAATGCCGCGGATCAGCTCCCAGGCGTCACGGCGGGCCCCCGGATCGAGTCCGGTCGTCATCTCGTCGAGCACCGCGATCCTCGGGTTGCCGATCAGGGCGAGTGCCACCGACAGCCGTTGGCGCTGCCCTCCGGACAGCGCCCGGTAGTAGACGTTTCGCTTCTCGGCCAGCCCGAGGACCTCGATCAGCTCGTCGAGGTCGGCCGGGTCCCGATAGAAGGAGCGGTACAGGGCGAGGATCTCGCCGACGCGCAGCTTCGCCGGCTGTGCGCTCGCCTGCAGCTGCACACCGACCAGCTCGTGCAACTCGTCCCGGTCGGCAAAGGGGTCGAGCCCGAGCAGCCGGATCGAGCCGGCGTCCGGGTTGCGGAGCCCCACGGCGCACTCGACCGTCGTCGTCTTGCCCGCGCCGTTGGGCCCGAGGACACCGAAGATCTCGCCCTCGGCGATCGAGAGCGAGACGTCGTCGACGGCCACGACGTCGCCGTAGACCTTGCGGAGCCCGACGATCTCCGCGGCCAGGGGGTGCCGGCGGGGTCGCGCTGCCGGTTCGTTGACCGTTGCCGCCCCGGTGGCGGTTGCCAGTGCGGATGCTTGCATGAGGACCCTCCTCGGTCTCGGTCGTGGAAAAACTGATATCAGAATGCTACCCTTTGATATCGTTGTCAAACCTGAAAGGTGGATCGATGAACGACGACCCCGCCCCCGTGTCGCAGCGAGCGCAACGCCAATGGACCGAACGGGAGGGGTGGTCGGCCCCCGGGATCTCGGTGCTCGTCGCAGCGGTCGTCCTGGCGCTGATCGCCGTGGCCCTGATCGTCGTTGCGGCGGGGAGCAAGCCGGGCACCGCGATCACCGTCGTGCTGGTGGTGCTGATCGTCGTGGCCGCTCTTGCCGCGTCGCTGGCTGCCAAGGGCCTGACGCAGGTCGTCGCCGGGGAGGCGCGGGTCGTGCAGCTGTTCGGCAACTACCAGGGCACCGTGCGGACCACCGGCCTGCGCTTCGTCAACCCCTTCTCCCTGCGGCTGGCGGTGTCGGTGCGGATCCGGAACCACGAGACGGCGGTCGCCAAGGTCAACGACGCCGACGGCAA
>WQVT01000306.1 GCA_009785715.1 Acidimicrobiaceae bacterium
ATCGAGGCGCAGGTGGCGCTGACGCTGCGGGCCCTTGGAGGCCTCACCACCGAGGAGATCGCCCGCGACTTCCTCGTGTCGGAGGAGACGATGAAACGCCGCCTCTCTCGGGCCAAGGCGAAGATCAGGATGGCGGGGATCCCGTTTGCGGTGCCCCCCGACCACGTGTTGCCGGATCGGCGCTCGGCCGTGCTGGCGGTGATCTACCTGATCTTCAACGAGGGCTATACCTCCCGGAGCGACCTTGCCGGTGAGGCGATCCGGCTCGGGGAATTGCTCGCTGAGCTGATGCCCGACGAGCCTGAGGTGTTCGGGCTGGTCGCCCTGATGCTGCTCCACGACGCACGCCGCGAGGCGCGCGTCGTGGGAGGAGAGTTGATCCCGCTGGCTGAACAGGACCGCTCCCTGCACGATCGGGACAAGATCGATGCCGGCCGAGCGGCCCTCGATCGAGCGCTGGCTCTACGGCCGGCCGGGCCGTATGTCTTGCAAGCGGCGATCGCCTCGCTCCAGGCCGAGGAGGACATCGACTGGGACGAGGTCGCCCTGCTCTACGAACGCCTCGAAAGTCTCACCGGCTCACCGGTCGTCGCACTCAATCGAGCGGTGGCCGTCGCCGAGGCGGGCGCGCCCGAACAGGCCCTCGAACTCGTCGACTCCCTCGATCTCGGCGACTACCGATATCTCCATTCCACCCGGGCCGCCCTGTTGCGGCGTCTCGGTCGCGACGACGAAGCCCGCGAGGCGTTCGAGCGCGCCTTGGCGCTGGCTGCCACTGACGCGGAGCGCCGGTTCCTCGTCCGCCGGCTGTCGGAGCTGTGACCGATGATCCGCTGAGGTGATCAGCCGAAGCGCCTCGCCAGCCACCGGTACAGGGCGGGCACCACCCCGTCGATCCGGGCCGCCACGGCGAGCCACGCCGGCACCCAGATCTCGGCCTGCCCGCTGCGGGCGCAGCGGAGCACCGCGTCGGCGACCCGGGTGGCCGGAACGGGGCGGGGAAAGCGAGGTTCGTAGGGTTTGTTGCGCCGTTCGTAGAATGCCGTGTCGATCACGCCGGGGGTGACCATGCTGACCGTCACGCCGGTGCCCGCTACCTCGGCGCGCAGCCCCTCGGCAAGGGGATAAAGGCCACCCTTGGTGGCCGAGTACACCACCTCTCGCGAGACGCCGAACCGTCCGGCCGCGGAACCGACGATGATCACCCGCCCGTGGTCGGACGCGGCCAATTGGGGGAGCGCGGCACGAATGAGGTGCAGTGGAGCGCGCAGGTTGAGATCGACCAGGGCGTCGTTCTCGTCAGGGGTGATGTCGGTCATCGGGCCCGCCCAGCCGGCCCCGGCGTTGCTCACCACCACGTCGAGACCGCCGAGCCGCCGGGCGGCGTCCGCCGCCAGTTGCGCTGCCGCCCCCGACTGGAGCAGATCTGCCGGCAACACCACTGCCGACGAAACCCCGGCCGACGACACCCCGGCCGAGCCCATCTGCGCCGCCACCTTCTCGAGGGCCGCCTCGTCCCGGCCGCTGATCGCCACGCGGGCGCCGGCAGCCGCCAGCTCCACCGCCACAGCGGCTCCGATCCCGCTCGACGCCCCGGTGACCAGGACGCGTGCTCCCTCGAGACTGACCTCCGAGCTCAGCTTGCGACCGCGGCCCGGATGGACTGACGTAGCGACGTGGTGGTGGCCAGCACGGCGGTGGGCTCATAGCCGCAGTGCGCCATGCAGTTCGCGCAACGCGGGTCTTTGCCTCGCCCGTACGCCGACCAGTCGGTGGTGTCGAGGAGCTCCTGATAGGTCTCTGCATAGCCGTCGGCCATCAGGTAGCAGGGCCGCTGCCAGCCGAAGACGGAGTAGCTCGGGATGCCCCACGGGGTGCACTCGAAATCGACCTTGCCCTCGAGGAAGTCGAGGAAGAGGGGACTGTGGTTCAGCCTCCAGCGCTTGCGCCTGCCGTCGGCGAAGGCTTCCTTGAACAGCTCGGTGGAGCTTCTCGTCGAGAGGAAGTTGACCTGATCGGGAGCCTTCTCGTAGGCGTATCCGGGTGAGATCATCATCTGGTCCACACCGAGGTCGTCGTTCAGATAGTCGAGAACCTCGCGCACCGTGCTCGGCGAATCGGTGTTGAAGAACGTCGTGTTCGTGTTCACCGTGAAGCCGCGTGCCTTGGCCTCCTTGATGGCCGCCACCGCCCGGTCGAAGGTTCCCTCCCGGCTCACCGACTCATCGTGGCGTTCGCGCAGGCCGTCGATGTGGACGACCCAGCTGAAGCGAGGGTGCGGCTTGAATTTGTCCAACTTCCTCTCGAGCAGGAGGGCGTTGGTGCACAGATAGACGTACTTCTTGCGGGCCAGCAGCGCCTCGACGATCTTGTCGATATCGGGGTGGAGGAGCGGCTCGCCGCCGGCGATCGAGACCATGGGGGCCCGCGATTCCTCGATGGCATCGACCACCTGGTCGACGGTCAGGCGCTGGCGGAGAATCTCCGTGGGGTGCTGGATCTTGCCGCAGCCATTGCAGGCCAGGTTGCAGGCGAAGAGAGGCTCGACCTCGACGATGAGCGGAAACTTCGCTCGTCGGGCCAGCTTGTTGCGGAACAGATAGGTCCCGACGGTGATGCTCTGTCTGAGCGGGATACCCATGATTCAACGAACCTCCGGGGGAAGGGAGAAGGCGACGGATTCGGTTGTGGCGGTGCTGGTCTCGACCTCGGTGGCTCCGAGGGCGACCAGGCTTTCGACCAGCTCGGAGACGAGCGAGTCGGGAGCAGAGGCTCCGGCCGTCACACCGACAGAGTGGACACCGGTCAGCCAGGCAGGGTCGAGGTCGGTCACATCGTCGATCAGCTCGGCGCGCGTGCCGCGCCGGGCGGCCACCTCGACCAAGCGATGGCTGTTCGACGAGTTCGCAGAGCCGACTACCAGCACCAGGTCAGAGGCACAGGCTATGGCCTCGACCGCAGCCTGGCGGTTGTGGGTCGCGTAGCAGATGTCGGCGGCGGCCGGCCCGACAATGTCCGGCCAGCGCGCCCGCAGGGCCTCGACGACGCCCTCGACGTCAGCGGGCGAGAGGGTCGTCTGGGTGGTGTAGGCGAGCCGTGAGGGGTCGCGCACCTCCAGCCCGGGGACGTCCTCGGGACGTTCCGCCAGCAGGACCTCGTCGGCCTGGTCGAGGGTGCCGAGCACCTCGTCGTGGCCAGGGTGGCCGACCAGCACCACCTGGCGACCCCGGGCGGTGAAGCGCCTGACCTCGCTGTGCACCTTGGCAACGAGTGGGCAGGTGGCGTCGATGACGTGCAGGTTGCGCCTGGCCGCTTCGGTCTGCACGGCCCGGCCCACTCCATGAGCCGAGTAGACGACGGTGGCCCCCTCGGGCACCTGCCCGAGCTCCTCCACGAACACGGCGCCCCGGCCCTCGAGGTCGTTGACCACATGGCGGTTGTGAACGATCTGGCGGCGCACGTAGACCGGCGCACCGAAGCGGTCGATCGCCCGTTCAACGGTGTGGATGGCGCGTTCGACTCCAGCGCAGAACGACCGTGGCTCGGCCAGCAGCACCCGCCGTGGGGCGGCGGCCGCCGCCCAGGATTCGAGGGCGGGCCGTGCCGACCGCAGCGACCGCAGGGCGGCGATCCCCCCGCCGAGCGTCGACGGGGAGAAGAGCTCCTGTCCCGGCGTGTCGACGACCGCCCGCACCACGGCGAAGGGTCCCTGTGGCATGCCCGCTGCGAGGGCCGCGGACTCCATGTCGACCACGAGCGCGCCGAAAGCCGCCAGGTTCCGGCGGGCTGCCACCCCTCGGACAAGGTGGTCGACGGAGATCACCGGCCCGACGCGGACGCGGAGCCCATGGCGGCCAAGCATGGCGGCGAGCAGTGCGGCCCCGGGGAGCTCGCGCACCGGCGCCCCGTTGGACGAGAGCACCCGATCGGCGACCACCAGATCTCCGGGGGACAGGTCTGCCACCAAGGCGCCGGCTACGCCGGCGACCACGTGCACCACCGGGCGCCCAGAGGTCCGGGCCTCGGCGGACAGCCGGGCCGCGGCATCCCCGGCCCGTCGAGGGCCGACCCCTACCCGGACGACGCGGGTCGTCGGGCGCGCTGCGGTTCCACGACGCAAGGCCGCCGCCTCGATGGCGAGCGGAGCAGCGATCGTGAGCGTCGCTCCGAAGTCCGTGGGCTCTGCGCCCATCAGGCCGCCGACCCCTCTCCGGCCTGCCCGATGCCGGGAACCTCGACCCCCGCGTGGAGGTATCGGCCGAGGGCTGTCAACGGGAACAC
>WQVT01000307.1 GCA_009785715.1 Acidimicrobiaceae bacterium
CAGATCACCTGGCACCCGGCGTTCATGCGGGGCCGCTACGACGACTGGGTCGAAGGCCTGAACTCCGACTGGCTGGTCAGCCGGCAACGCTTCTTCGGCGTCCCCTTCCCCCTCTGGTACCGCCTCGCCGAGGGCGGTGAGCCCGTCTACGACGAGCCGCTCGTTCCCGACGAGTCGCGCCTCCCCATAGACCCAACCTCTGACGTGCCCGACGGCTATACCGAGGATCAGCGGGGCCGGCCCGGCGGGTTCATGGCCGATCCGGACGTCATGGACACCTGGGCGACCTCGTCGTTGACCCCGCAGATCGCCGGTCGGTGGGAGGACGACACCGACCTCTGGTCGCGCCTGTTCCCGATGGACCTGCGCCCGCAGGGCCACGACATCATCCGCACGTGGCTCTTTTCCACCGTCGTGCGCGCCCAGCTGGAGATGGGCAGCCTGCCCTGGAGCGACACGGCCCTGTCCGGCTGGATCCTCGATCCCGACCGGAAGAAGATGTCGAAGTCCAAGGGGAACGTCGTGACGCCCATGGACCTCCTGGAGCGCCACTCGAGCGACGCCGTGCGGTACTGGGCCGGTTCCGCCCGACTGGGCGTCGATACGGCCTTCGACGAAGGGCAGATGAAGATCGGGCGCAAGCTGGCGATCAAGCTCCTCAACGCGTCGAAGTTTGTCCTCGGGGAGCCGGGGCTCGGGCTCGCTTCGAGCCCGGCGCCGGCCTTCGGATCGGGTGGGGCGGGCGCCGAGGCGGTCAGCGAGCCGGTGGACCGGGCGCTCCTCGCCTCGCTCGCCGAGCTCGTCGAGTCCGCCACGGCGGCATTCGACGCCTACGACTACGCCCGGGCCCTGGAGCAGACCGAGGCGTGGTTCTGGTCGTTCTGCGACGACTACGTCGAACTGGTCAAAGCCAGGGCCTATGGCGAGATCGGCGAGCGGGGCGCCGCCTCCGCCCGGGTGACGTTGCTCGCCGCCCTGTCGGTCCTCGTGCGGTTGTTCGCCCCGGTCCTCGCCTTCACGGCCGAAGAGGTGTGGTCGTGGTGGCAGGAGGGCTCGGTGCACCGCGCTGCGTGGCCTTCGGCCGGCGAGCTTCCGGTCGCCGCCGGGCAGCCCGGCGTCCCGGCCGTGTTCGCCGCCGCGGTCGACCTGCTGCGGGCGGTGCGGCGGGCGAAGACGGAACGGGGCGTGTCGCTGCGGGCGCCCGTTGCCCGGCTGACGGTCACCGCGACCGAAGAGCGCCTCGGCGTGTTCCGCACCCTCGAGGCCGATCTGCGCCTCGCCGGCGCGATCGCCGAGATCAGCTGGGTGGCGGGCTCGGAGCCGGAGCCCTCGATCGAGGTGGAGCTGGCCGGCGGCTCCTGAGGCCCCGCGAGCTCAGCCCGGCTCCGGCGTCTCTTCCCGTCCGGTCTCCGCTGGCACCGACCCGCCCGCCGGCACCGACCCGTCGGCCGGCACCGACCCGTCGGCCGGCACCGACCCGTCCGCCGGCACGCCGGCAGCCGCCATGACCTCCTCGAAGGTCAGGATCCTTGCGGCCTCCACCCGCAGTGCCAGCGCCACGGCGTCCGACGGCCTGCACGGCACCACCCGGGTGTCCCCCGCGACGGAAAACTCGAGGGTCGCAAAGAAGTGCCGGCCCTCTTCGACCGCCGTGATCACCACCTGCTGCAGTTCGCCCCCGAGGACGTCGACCGTGGTGGCGAACAGGTCCCAGGTGGAAGGCCGCGGCATGGACATGCCGTAGAACGCCGACTGGATGGCTCGGGCCTCCGGCTGGCCGATGATCATCCGCAGGTACCGGCCGGGGTCCGCGGTCTCCTGGAGCCGGAGCATCCCCGCCTCCACCCCCGCTCCCGCGGGGACCGCCGTCTTGATCTCGACGACGCGCAGCTCAACGGTGGGAAACGACACGGCCCGAGACTACGCGGGGCCCCGGCGCCGCTCCCCGTGCGCCCAACCGGCCGACCGGCGCCCGCCGGCGATGCCGAGCGCCGGTCGGGCCAGCACCAGCCCGGCGACCTCTTCCGCACCCGCCCGGCGCAGGACCCGGGCGACTTCGCGGAGCGTGCTGCCCTCGGTGAAGACGTCGTCGACGACCAGGATCCGCGCCCCGCCGACCTCGCAGGCGCCGGCTCGCAGGACCGGGCGCAGCCCGCACTCTGCGTAGCGGGCGCGCTGCCACTGCGTCTGGCCGCGCATCGGCGCCGTCTCCCCGACCTTCTCCACGAGGGCGGGGCGGACCGCCCACGAATCGCCGACCCGCTCGGCGAGCTCCGCCACGAGCCGGCCAACCGGGTCCCACGACCGCCGTGCCCCCGGACCGAGGTAGGCGGGCATCGGCGTGAGGGCGTCGTACTCCTCGAACCAGGTGGCGTGCTCATCGAGGTACCCGGCCAGCAGGGCGGAAAGCGACCGGGCCCGGTCCCGCTGCCCGCGGTACTTGTAGCCGACGATTGCCCGCCGGAGCTCCCCCTCGTAGGTCCCGGTGCTGTAGACCACCGACCAGCCACGGTCCGCCCGGTTGCACCACGCGTTCGTGCAGCGCGACCCGAGCGTCTCCTGGCCGCAGGCGGCGCACCGACGAGGAGGGGACGACAGGGTCGAATCGCTGGCCACGCGGCCAGGGTGACACGGACCACTGACCGCCAGTTACGGTCATGCCCGTGACCTCCGCCCACGCTCGCTCCTGGGCCTCGGAGGCGGCGGGGGTGAGCTACGAGCTCGGTCGGCCCGACTACCCGGCTGAGCTCAACGATCTCCTGGGCGAATATGCGGGAGTGGGGCCCACCTCGAGGATCGCCGACGTGGCAGCCGGCACCGGGAAGCTGACCAGGGTCCTCGCCCGCCGGCCTTGCACCCTGATCGCCGTCGAGCCGATGCCCGGGATGCGGTCCCAGCTTCGCCGCGCCGTGCCGGCCGCCCTCGCCGTGGCGGGCACGGCCGAAGCGCTCCCGTTGCGGACCGCCAGCATCGACACGATCACGGTTGCGCAGGCGTTCCACTGGTTCCACATCGAGCGTGCCAGCCGGGAGCTTCGGCGGGTGCTGGCGCCGGGCGGCAACCTGGTCCTCGTCAACAACACCCAGATCAGCACGGAACCCCTCGGTGGCCGGCTGTGGCGGGTCCTCCAGCGCTTCGAGGAGCTGGCGCCACGTCCCGAGGGGACCCGCGGGTGGCGGCCCCGCCTGGAGAGCGCGGGCGACTTCGAGCACTGGGGTCACTTCGAGCTACGCCACGAGCAGGTGCTGGCGAACCCGACCGAGCTGGAGGCCCGGTTCATGTCGGTGAGCTTCGTCCTCCTGCTCAGCGAGGCGGACCGTGCCCGCCTGGCGGCCGCGGTGCGCGAGGTGGCGAGCGACCATTACCCGATCCGCTTCCCGTTGCGAACCGTGATCGACATCGGCCGGAGGGCCGCCGGCCCGGCCTGAGCCCGCCGAGCTTCCGGCACTCACCCCGCCCCGTCGCCACCCCCGGCGAGGAGGTCGTCGACCTCGCCGGCGGTGGGGATGCTCGGCACCGCGCCGTGCCGGGTCGTGGCCAGCGATCCCGCCACCGAGGCCCGACGCACCGCCGAGCGGAGGTCCGCTCCGCCCGCGAGCGCGGCGGCGAGTGCGCCGCAGTAGGCGTCGCCCGCCCCGGTGGTGTCGACGGCCCGGACGGCGGGTGCCGGGACCCGGACCGGCTCCGCCGATGCGGTGCACCAAAGCGAGCCCTGCGCGCCGAGCGTGACGATCACGACGCCACCCGATCGAGCGGCCAGCGCACGCCCGGCGTCCGCCGCAGACCCACCAGCAGCCGACCCCCCAGCCGCCGACCCCCCAGCAGCCGACCCGCCAGGAGCCGGCCCGCCGGCCGGCAGCCCGCCTCCGGCGAGCGTCCGTGCCTCCCCCTCGTTCGGCACCAGGACGTCGACCAGCGCCAGCAGGGAGGGCGCCAGCGGGGCGGTGGCGGGCGCGGGGTTGAGGAGCGTCCTCGCGCCCCCCTCCCGTGCGGCCCTCATCGCCACCTCCACCGTGGCCAGGGGAATCTCCAGCTGGCAGACGAGGACGTCCCCCCGGCGCCACCCGAACCCGTCCAGCTGGTCCGGGGCGACCGTGCCGTTTGCGCCGGCAGCCACCACGACGGTGTTCTCCCCGCCGGCGGCCACCGCGATCAACGCCACCCCCGTCGGCGCGTCGGGGACGATCCGCACCCGCGAGCGGTCGATCCCCTCGGCCTCGAGCACCTCGAGCAGCTCCGCCCCCGGGCGGTCCGCCCCGACCGCG
>WQVT01000308.1 GCA_009785715.1 Acidimicrobiaceae bacterium
CAACGCGCCATCGAACGCCATCTGCCGGAAGCTCGGCTTCGAGTTCCGCGGGCCGTGCGACTTCGAGTATCCGAAGGGCAGCCTGATGGCTTGCCACGACTGGCGACTCGATCTCTTCTCCGCCGGCCAAGTCGGGCAAAAATGGCGCTGATGCCTGCAACCGGCGAGCGGTTCTGGGAGGTCGGCCTGGACCCCACCGAGCGCACGGTGCTCGAAGCCGGGCACGGGGACCTGGACCTTGCGCCGGACGTGCTCGTCGTCGGGGGCGGGATCCTGGGCGTGGCAACGGCGCTCGCGAGCCAGGAGGCCGGGCTCGGTTCGGTGCAGCTCATCGAGGCCGCCAAGCTCGGTAGCGGCGCAACCGGCGGTTCTGCCGGCCTGCTGCAGCCCGATCCCCACCAGGGCAGCGACCCCGCGTGCCTCGTGGATCTGGCTCGCGCGAGCCTCGAGCGCTGGAAGCAGCTGCAGTCGAGCATTCCCGGCGGGCTCGGGCTCTCCGTCCATGACTGGATAGGACTGGCCCCACACCCCGCGGCGTTCGTCGCGGACCCCCCGCCGTCGCTGCGCTGGCTCGATGCCGACGACGTCGCCCGATTGGTCCCCGACCTCGCCACGCCCCGGTCGGGCGCGTTGATCCCGGATCAGGCCCGTCTCAACCCGCTCCGCGCCGTCGCACGTCTTGCCCGGCTTGTCGACCACGTCGCCACCGGGGTGTCCGCCGGCGCGGCAACGACCGACGGGCGACTCCTGACCTCCATCACCACCCCTCGGGGGACGATCCGCCCGGCCGTCACGGTCTTCGCCACGGGTCTCCCACCGCAGCTCGCCGGGCTCGACCTTGCGCTGCCGGCCGACCTGATCAAGGGCCATCTGCTGGTGACCGAGCCGGCCGGGCTCCGGTTCGCGGGGGCGTTGGCCCCGGTCGCGACTCGCATCGAGGACGGGCGCCTGCTGGTCGGCGGCACACTCGATCTCGAGGATCGGAGCCCCGCCGTCTCCGACGACGTGATCGAGGGCATCCACCGGGACCTCCTCGCCGCGCTGCCGGGCGCCGCCGATCTCGCGATCACCCACCGCTGGTGCTGCTGGCGGCCCCACCATCCCGACCACCTGCCCGTCATCGACCGGGTCCCCGGTCTCGACAACGCCTGGATGACCTCCGGCCACTTCCGAACCGGCGTCCTCCTGGCGCCGGCGACCGCCGATCTCCTCGTCGAATGGATCCGTACCGGTCGGCGGCCGGAACACGCCGCCCCCTTCACGCTGGCTCGCTTCGACCACCTGCGCTGACCCACGACCGCCGGGGGCGTTTCCGTGTTCCCGGGGCAAACCGCTGGCGGCGGGTTCGTGAATACCTGTCGCATTCGTTGATTCCGGGCTGGCGGGGGTTTTGGTTTAGGGGCATGAAACCGCTTTCCCGCCGGACTTTCCGCGCCCACAAGGCCGTGCGCGTCCTCACGGCCATGGCCGTCATGGTTTCCCTCACCTCGTTCGCCGCGGCGGCCACCACGACCGCCGTCGCGTCCGCGTCGGGCACGCCGACACCGGGCAGCGGCTGGCTGCCGCCCACGCCGCAGTACTGGCCGATGGTGGTCGGACAGCAGTCGACCAACCCGCAGACGATCACGAGCGGCGCCCAGTGGCACACCGAGACCTACCAGACGGTGGGCGGCGCGCAGGACGCCCAGGTCATGGACCTCGACCTGACGAACCCCAACCTGCATTTCGGCGCGGTCGAGGCGGGGGACCACCTGATCGACCAGGCTGACGAGACGATCAGCTCGATGGCGAACCGGACGGGCGCGGTGGCCGGCGTGAACGCCGACTTCTTCGCCATCAACGCCACCGGGCAGCCGAACGGGATGCTCGTGCAGAACGGCACCCTGGAGGCCAGCCCGGTGTCGTCCTGGCCTTGGGACCTCGAGGTGCTCAACAACGGCCAGGTGCAGTTGACCACCGAGACCTTCACCGGCACCGCGGACGACACCACGGACGGCACCACCGAGCCGCT
This sequence comes from Acidimicrobiaceae bacterium, assembly GCA_009785715.1. Classification (GTDB taxonomy): domain Bacteria; phylum Actinomycetota; class Acidimicrobiia; order Acidimicrobiales; family Palsa-688; genus WQVT01. The sequence goes on from WQVT01000308.1 coordinate 2,012, forward strand.
GGTGGCGGTGAACCGGATCGACCAGACCGGCCTCACGGCGGTGACGCCCTTCCTCGGCGCCGTGTCGATCGGCGCCTCGACGATCGCCACCGCGACGGTGAGCGGCAACACGCTGACGATCACCGGGGTGAAGACGAGCCAGACCTCCCTGCCCCAGGTTCCCGACGGGCAGGAATACCTGATCGCCCGGAGGGGGACGGCGGCCTCGACCTGGCTGCAGACCGCCACGGTCGGTCACACCGTCACGCTGTCCGAGAGCATGGCGCCCTACGGCATCGGCCAGGTGCAGACCGGGCTCTCCGGTGGGGCCTACCTCGTGCAGAACGGGCAGATGGCCGTGCCGGTGACCGCCGGCGGGGAGAACAACGTCCTGGAGCCGATCATCGGGCTCGGCGTTTCCCAGGACGGGACGCACGCGTTCATGGCCGTCTTCGACGGACGGGCGAGCGAGAACCAGGCCGTGGGCCTCACCCGACCCCAATTTGCCCAATGGATGATTGCGCACGGGGCCTACAACGCCATCGAGTTCGACTCCGGCGGATCGGCAGAGATGGTGGGCCGCCTCCCGGGCCAGCAGCAGGTGAGCGTGCTCAACACCCCATCCGACGGCGCCGAGCGGCCGGTCGCGGACGGCCTGTTCGTGTACACCAACGAGGCCTCGCCGGCGACCGCCGCCACTGCGACGGTCAACAACGGCCAAGCGATGGCCGTGCTGCCCGGCTCCACCGAGCCGCTCAGCGCATACGCCACCGACGCGGAGGGCAACCCTGCTTCCGACCCGGTCAGCGTGACGGTGACCCCGCCGAAGCTCGCCAGCGTCAGCGGGAGCGGAAGCAACATGACCATTACCGCCGGCCCGGACGCAGGCAGGGGCATGCTCAACGTCCAGGCGGGCGGCGCCGTGTCCCAGGAGCCGCTCACCGTGGCCGGCAGCCTTGCCGGGCTGACCATGTCGCCCGCGCAGCCCAACCTCAACAACGGCGACACCCAGCAGTTCACGCTCAGCGGGACGGCGGCCGGCAGTCCGGCGGGGGCGTTCCAGGGCGGGCCGCTCACCATGAGCCCGAGCGACGCAACGTGGAGCGTTTCCCCACCCTCGTTGGGCACGATCAGCCCCGGTGGCTTGTTCACGGCGGCGACGAGCGGGGAGGGACTGGCGACGGTCAGCGCGACCGCCGACGGGGTCACCGCCACCGCCTCGGTGGCCGTGGGCAGCAACTCCACCGTCGTCGACCCGATGACCGACGTGAACAACTGGGCGCTCAACACGACCGAGGGCGCCACGGCGACGCTGTCGGAGTCGACGACCCAACTGGCGCAACCCGGCGACACCGGATCGATGGACGTGAACTTCACGATCCCCGGGGGCGCGGGCGACAAGCAGGTGGTCTTCTTCCCGACGGACAACGTCACGATCGGCGACAACGCCGCCGGCCAGGCGCCGGACGGGATCGGCGTGTGGCTGAAGGGCATCGGCGGCGGCACCGCGGATCAGAAGTCGCTGGACCCGGGGGTCCTGACCTTCGCCGAGTCGTGGGTCGAGATCAACGGCCAGGCCGACACCGTCTATCCGACCCCCGTGACGTTCGACGGCTGGAGGTTCGCGATCATCCCGGTTCCCCCGGGCGCGCAGCTGCCGCTCTCCCTCGGCTTCTTCGACTTCTTAGTCCTGAACCCGACGCAGACGCTGAGCGGCGATCTGTACGTGGCCGACGTCCAGGGTCTGTACTCGCCGCGGCCGCCGGTGACCCCGACCTACACGCCGGTACCCGACAACCCGTCGTGGCTCCAGTACACCGAGAACCCGGCGGACTTCGGCCCCGGCGGCGTGACGCTCGCCGATTTCGACGACTCACACCTGCATTCCGGTGACCACAACACGACCGGCTCGGTCGTCACCAACGACATCGCCGCCGACATCAAGGCGTTGCCGGCGAACGCGGCGCCGAACATGGTCCAGTCGAACGGCGACCTGACCGACACCGGCTCCGTCGCCGACACCCAGTACGGCTTCCAGACGCTGCAGTCCTTCGGCCTGCCGTTCCACGACGTGGTCGGCAACCACGAGATCACCCAGGGCGCCGACCCCGAGGACGTGAACTGGACGGCGCTCTACGGCCCGACCCATTACAGCTACACCGACGGCGACGCCAACTTCATCGTCACCGACAGCGCCAACGGCGGGCTGCTCGCCTCCGACCCGTTCCAGGTGCCGATGGAGGAGCAGTACACCTGGCTGGCGTCGCAGCTG
>WQVT01000309.1 GCA_009785715.1 Acidimicrobiaceae bacterium
CTGTACTCGGTGGCCCTGCACCGCTACCTGCGCTGGCGGCTCCCCGCCTATGCGCCCGAGCTCCATCTGGGCGGGGTCCTGTACCTCTTCCTCAGGGGCATGTCCGGTCCCGAGACCCCCCGCGTGGACGGGGCGCCGTGCGGCGTCTTCGCCTGGACGCCGCCACCTGCGCTCGTGGCGGACCTCTCCGACCTGCTCGACGGGCACCCGGCCGAGGGACCGCCCTCGTGACCGACGTGGCAGAGCTGCCCGCCGGCCCGGCATCGGTTGGGCTCGAGGATCCGGCAGACGAGCGATTCGCCGTTCGCGCCCCGGACGCGTTGCGGCTGTGGAACGAGGCGGAGGTCCTGATCGCGGCCGACGTCCACGTCGCCCGCCGGTTGGGCGCACTGGCCGGCGAGGATTCCGGCGACGTGTTGCTGGGGGCCGCCGTGGCCGTGCGTGCCCTCCGGCTGGGTCACGTCTGCGTGGACCTCGCGACCGTGGCGACGACGGCGACGAGCGACATCGAACCGGGCGCCGAACCTCTCGACCTGCCCTGGCCGGAACGGGAGGAGTGGCGCGAAGCGCTGTCGGCGAGCCCCATCGTGGCGGTCGGCGAGGAGGGACCGGCGGACCGGCCGCTCCGGCTCATCGGCGACCGCCTCTACCTGGATCGCTACTGGCGCCAGGAACGCGAAGTGGCCGCTGACCTCCTGGCCCGTAGCGACGCCCCGGTGGACACCGACCCGGAGGCGCTCGCCGCCGGCCTCGATCGACTCTGGACCGACGGCCCGGGATCCGCCGAGCAACGCCTCGCGGCGCGGCTCGCCGTCACCCGCCGGCTGGCGGTCGTGGCCGGTGGACCCGGCACCGGAAAGACGACCACCGTGGCCCGGATCCTCGCGTTGCTGGCCGAGCAGGCCGAGGCGGCCGGCCGTCCCTGGCCGCGGGTCGCCCTGGCGGCCCCCACCGGGCGGGCGGCGGCCCGCCTGGAGGAGGCGGTGCACGAAGAGGCCCGCCGCCTCCCCGTGTCACCCTCGGTTCGCGCCTGGCTCCTCGGAACCGGCGCCTCCACCATCCACCGGCTGCTCGGTCGACGGCCCGACAGTGACAGCCGCTTCCGCCACGACCGCAACCACCGCCTCCCGCACGAAACGGTGATCGTGGACGAGACCTCGATGGTGTCGCTGTCCTTGATGGCGGGGCTCCTCGACGCCCTCCGGCCCGACGCCCGCCTGGTCCTCGTGGGTGACCCCGAACAACTCGCATCGGTGGAGGCCGGAGCCGTGCTCGGCGATATCGCCGGACCGGCCGTGCTTCGCGCGCTCGCCGGCGACACCCCCGCCGCCGACGACCCCCCCGCCGCCGACTCCACAGCGGTCGGGAGCCAGGGAGGCCCCGAGCCGGCCGGCCAGCACCCGCTTGCCGAGGGAATCGTGGTGCTCCGACGCGTCCATCGTTTCGCCGGCGGGATCGCCGAGCTCGCCGACGCCATCCAGACCGGGGACCCGGACCGGGCCGTGGCGCTGACCGAGAGCGCCGACGATCTCGCGCTCATCCCGCGAGGCGACGCACCCCCGGCCACGGCCCCCGAGCTGCGCGCGGTCCGCGTCGCCGTGGTGGAGACGTTCACCGCCGTGGTGGAAGCGGCGTCCGAAGGCGCGGGCGCCGAGGCGCTCGACCAGCTGGCGCGCCTGCGGGTGCTGTGCGCCCACCGGCGGGGACCGGCCGGGGTTGCGATCTGGAACGAGCTGATCGAGGGCTGGCTACGCGCCGCCATCGGTCGCGATCGCCCCGGGGGGGAGTGGGACCCGGGCGGGCTCTGGTACACGGGTCGCCCGTTGCTCGTCACTACGAACGACTACGAGCTTCGGCTCTTCAACGGGGATGTCGGCGTGGTGGGCGTCGGCCCCGACGGCCAGACGGCCGCGGCCTTCGAACGGCGAGGTGAGGTCGCCTGGATCAGCCCCTCCCGTCTCCCGCCAACCGAAACCCTCTACGCGACCACCGTTCACAAGGCTCAGGGCTCGCAGCTCGACGAGGTCATCGTCGTGCTGCCGGAGACAACCTCGATGCTGCTCACCCGCCAGCTGCTCTACACCGCCGTGACCCGGGCGCGGCGACGCGTCACCCTCATCGGCTCGGAGGCCGCCCTCCGCGAGGCGGTCATCCGGCCCATAGCCCGGGCCTCGGGCCTCCAGGAGCGACTGTGGGGGCACGCCTCCGCGCCTCCGGGATCCCGCGAGGACGCGGGATCTCTGCCCACGGGATCCCGCGAGGACGCGGGATCTGTGCCTCGGTAGCCTCTCCAGGATGTTTCCGGCGGGTCGCGATGGCGCTCGGGCTCCGCGCACCGTGCTTTGGATCATGGCGGTGCTGCTCAGCGCGACCGGGCTTCTCGTCGCCACGGGGCTGGTCGACCTCGCCGCCCCCGGGCGGGCCGCGGCGAGAACGACATCTCCCGCGAGCGTGCCGCGCAACCCGGCGCACTCGCTCGCCGCCAACCCCGACTACTTCCAATCGTGCGCCCTATCCGGGATCGACAACACCCCCGGATGCCTGCAGGTGGCGCTCCAGGCCATCGACAACGCCCGCAAGAAGGAGGGGCTCGGCCCACTCCGGCTCCCGGCCGACTTCGCCCGCCTGCCCTTCGGCCAGCAGATGCTGCTCGTCGTCAACGGCGAACGGATCGCCCGGCACCTCGCCCCGGTCGCCGGCCTCGCCACCCGTCTCGAGACCCTCGCCGGTCGGGGAGCGGCCATCGATGACCTGGCTCCGTGGCCCGGCGCGGGCTTCGAGCGGGTCAAGCGCGACGCGGCCGCCGGCTTCGCCAACACCCTCGACCTCGACTACCAGTGGCTCTACGACGACGGCCCCGGCAGCGGGACAACCGGATGCTCGGCGCCCGGCGATCAAGGGTGCTGGGCCGACCGCAACGTCGTCCTGGCGGCCTACCCCTCGGGCTCGACGCTGCTGATGGGCGCAGCCGACGACCCCACCGGGGATACGCAACCGGAGGACAGGGGTGGCGCCTCCATGGCACTGGTCCTCGCGCAGGCCACCGACCACGAGGCGCTCAGCTTCAACTGGAACCTCGCTCGAACCACGCTGCGCCGAGCCACGCTCGTCCCGCTGCCCCAGGCGCCCGCCGGGTTCTCGCCCACCGGGATCCCGGATCCGAAGCACACCGAACCGCCGGTGCCCGACTACCTGACGCGCTGCTCGGAAACCCACCCCGACGACTCCCCGACCTGCCTGTCGGCGGTCCTGGCGGCCATCAACCATGCCCGGGCCACCGAGGGGGTGCGGCCGATGGTCCTGCCCCGCGACTTTGCCCAGATGAGCACCGCCGAGCAGCTGTTCGTGGTCATCAACCTGGAACGGGTGGACCGGAACCTGCCGCCGTTCGCCGGCATGACGACGGCAATGGACGCCAATGCGGCAGAGGGAGCGGACCACGCCGATGACCCGCCGGACCCGCACAACGTGCTCGGTGACGACGAGGAATGGTCCGGAGGGGCGGTCAACGCCCTGGACGCCGACTATGGCTGGATGTACAACGACGGCCGCGGGAGCGGCAACCTCGACTGCCCCCGCATCGGCGGTCCGGGCTGCTGGGACCACCGCCACGGGATCCTCGACGCCTTCGGCACGGTCGGCACGATGGTCCTCGGCGCCGCCTACGACCCGACCGGCGACACGGCCAGTGGCGGATGGGCCGGTGGCACCTCGATGGCCGTGACCCTGGCGGTCCAACTCGCCCCGCCGCGAACCTGGGTGGTCACGTGGGCCCGGGTGGTGGCGCGTGACGTCCGTCCCTGAGGGGCCGCCCGCCCTGAAGTGTTCCGATTACCGCCCGGCGTGACGCGCGCCACGCCGGTACGTGATCGAGAAGGGTATGTTCAGGACCATGGCGGACGGTCTGTCCCGGCTCCCCGGTGAGGGAAGTGGCCTGTCTGAACCGGTCATTGCCGCCAAGACGCGGGTGCCGGCGATGGGCGGCATGGAGCGGGCGCGGCTCAGGGCACGACTCGAGGGAGCGTGGGAACGGCCGGTCACGCTCGTCGTCGCACCCGCCGGCTCGGGCAAGAGCACCCTCCTCTCCGGCTTCGCCCGCTCGCTCTCGGGGACCGACCGCCGTGCGGCCTGGTATCAGGCGGCCAGCTCCGAGGCCGACCCCTCCGCCCTCCTCCAGCACCTGGAGGAGACGTTCCACCAGGCCCTTCCGGGCCTGCGCGCCGGTTGGGACTCCGTGGGCACGGCCGCAGC
>WQVT01000310.1 GCA_009785715.1 Acidimicrobiaceae bacterium
CGAGGCCGACGTGCCCGTGGTGCAGCTGGCGCTCAACGCCGCCCTGCCCTTCGAGTACCACTACGAGCTCGGCGCCCGGCTCGCGCCGCTGCGCGACGAGGGGGTGCTGATCATCGCCAGCGGAACGATCATGCACAACGGGGCCGCCTTCACCGAGCGGGCGCGGGCAACGGGGGTCTATCAGCGCGCGCTCGAGTTCGACGCCGCCGTCGCCGACGTCATGACCACCGCTCCGGAGAAGGCCACGTCGCTCGGCGAGCATCCCTCGTACCCGCTCGCCGCCCCGACCCACGACCATTTCCTACCGCTCCTCTACCTGGCCGGGCTGGCAACCGAGGCCGGCGAATCGGCGCAGGTGCTCCCCGACGGGCGGACCGAGGACGACCGCCCGCTGACGACGTGCTACTCGGTGGGGATGCCGCCCGCCGCCTAGTGCGAGCCCGATTTGGGCAAAGGGGTCCTACCCGGCCTGGGCGTGGACGGCGGTGGTGTGCTGGTGCTCGGGCGGGGGCCCCTCGCTCGAGTGCCCCGGGAAGACGGGCTGGCCGGGGTCGATCAGCGCCGCCGCGTTGTTGACCGCCGTGGCCGCCTCCCCGAACCCGACCGAGATCAGCTTCACCTTGCCCGGGTAATCCGTGATGTCGCCGGCGGCGAAGACCCCCGGCAGGCTGGTCTCCATCCGGGTGTCGACCTTGATCTGGCGGCCCTCCATCTCCATGCCCCACTTGGCAATGGGTCCCGGCTGGACGACGAAGCCCAGGGCCGCGACCACGGCGTCGGCGTGGAGGTGCTCGACGTCGCCGTCCCCGTTCCGCACGTCGACCGCGCTCACCGATCCCTCGCCGTAGATCGCGACGAGCTCGGCCTTGGTCATGATGCGCACGTCGGAGGATTTGACGATGCGGACCGAGTGCTCGTGCGCACGGAAGGTGTCCCGGCGGTGCACCAGGGTCGTCGAACGGGCGATCGGCTCGAGCATCATCGCCCAGTCGAAGGCGCTGTCACCGCCCCCGACGATGACCACGTGCTTGCCCGACAGCTCCATCGGCCGCGGCACGAAATACATCAGGCCCCGGCCCTCGTACTCGCCACCGGTGGGCAACGGGCGCGGGCTGAACGCCCCCACCCCGCTCGTGACGAGGACCGCCGAGCCGAGCAGCCGGCGCCCGTCGGCCAGCTCCATCAGCCACCGTTCGTCGACGCGGGTGAGCGACTCGGCACGCACGCCGAGGAACCACTCGGGATGGAAGGGCTCGACCTGCTCGACCAGCCGGCTGACGAGGTCCCGGCCGAGGATCTCGGGGAAGCCGGCCACGTCGAAGATCCGCTTCTCCGGATACAGGGCGCTGATCTGGCCGCCGGCCTGCTCGAGCATGTCCACGAAGGCCACGCTCATCCCGCGGAACCCTGCGTAGTAACCGGCGTACAGCCCGCTCGGCCCCGCCCCGACGATGATCAGGTCGACGTCGGCAACGGGGTTCTTCTCTTCGGTGCTCACCGCTGGGTGGCGAACGAGGCCACCAGCGGCGTGTCGACGCCGAAGCGGCCCGCCCGCGCCGCGCCGCCAGGATCGCCGATCGGTGCGTCACGCCCCGCCAGCACCGTGTTGAAGAAGTCTTCGTTGTCCTGGATGAACCCTTGCTCCGACTCGGGGGTCCGGCGATCCATCGTGATCGCATCCACGGGACAGGTCGGCACGCAGGCGCCGCAGTCGATGCACTCGTTCGGATTGATGTACAGCTTGCGGTCGCCCTCGTAGATGCAGTCGACGGGGCACTCATCGATGCAACTGCGATCGAGAACGTCGATACAGGGCGACCCGATGACGAACGGCAAAAAACTCCTCCTCGAAAAGAGCGTCAAGGCAAATTAGCTGACCTTTTCCAGCCTACGCCGTCGGGTCCCGCACCGGCCCGCCCACTCGGTTCGCAGGCAGCCTGCGCACTTCAGGGGCGGGGCGGCGGCCTCAGTCGGTGCCGACGAGCTCCTCGAGGGCGTCCACCGAGTACTCGCGCTTCGGCCAGGGCTCGAGCACCGGCCTGATGGCATCCTCGATCGGGGTGCCGGGCTCGACCTCGACGATCCCGGGACGGAACCGGTAGGCCTCGGGGTTCCACGGCTCCTTCGGCTCGATGCCCTCCGCCAGCGCCCTCGCCCCCTCGATCAGGCGGCGCCGGCCCTGGATGATGCCCCGGTCGGTGCTGACGAGCACCTCCCGGGTGCGGTCCGCCACCGAGCCCCGCTGGTTCTCGACGACGGCGATGTCCTGGACCGGGGTGTTGACCATCCCCGAGTAGTTGAAGAACCGCTGCTTCACCCGGTCGATCTCGTAGTCGTTGGTCTTGTTCTGCTTGGGGATGAAGGTGCCGGGGATCAGCTCGGGGAACTCGGCGCCGCCGGCCGTCATCTCGAAGAGGGCCTTCTGCGACAGCGGCTTCTCGCTCCACTTGTAGCGGAAGAACACCATGTTCTCGAGGTCGACGGGGACCTTGATGTTGAGCGCCATGACGCCCGGCCCGTTCAGGTCGCCGGCGGCGGAGATGCACGGGAGCCAGAAGGGCCCACGCACCGAGTAGCGGGCCTTGCCGTCCGAGGTCGGGGGGAGCTCGCTCACGGACACCTGGCCGAAGTCGGTGTCGACGATGTGGCGGTTCTTCGGGTCGGTCGGCGTGCGCGACAGCGCCCTCGCCTGGGGCCCGGCGATGGCCTGGAGCGCACCGCCGTTCGGGCCGGTGGCCTGCACGCTGTGGAGGAAGGCGGCGTGGCTGTCGCCGAACTCGTTCTCGAGCGACTGCATGTAGTTGCAGTTGACGAAGAACTTCGAGACGTACGTGTGCGACGCCGGCGCATCGAGGAACTCGTAGGCGGGCTTGGGGGGCTCCTTGTCCTTCGGGCCCATGTACAGCCACACCATCCCGCCGCCCTCCCAGGCGGGGTAGGCCTGGATGGTCACCCGGTTCTTGAACTGCTCGCCCTCCCAGCAGTTCGGCATGTCGGTGCAACGGCCCTCGGTGTCGAACTTCCAGCCGTGGTAGATGCACCGCAGGCCGCCCTCCTCGTTGCGACCGAAGAACATCGGGGCGTTGCGGTGGGGGCAGTAGGCGTCGACGACGCCGACCTTCCCCTCCGAATCGCGGAAGGCGACCATGTCCTCACCGAGGAGCCGCACCCGGACCGGGGTGCAATCGGCGCCGGGCAGTTCGGACGACAGCATCGCCGGCAGCCAGAAACGCCGGAAGTACTCCCCCATAGGCGTTCCCTTATCGATCTGGGTGATCAGATCGTTGTCCTCGCGCGTGAGCATGAAACGCTGCCTCCCGAAGCGGCTTAGGCCCCCAAGTATCGCACCCGAACCTAACCGTTCGTCAGCACGATCGTCAACAAGATCTTGACCGCGGTGCTGGACCGGGAAACCGGGACACCACCGCGGTCTGCTCCGAGGAGGGCCTACGCCTCCTGCGCCTGGCCGAGGACCTGCAGGGACTCGGCGACGGTGGGGTCGGCCTCGGTGCCGAGGTCCCGCCAGTCCTCCCCCTCGGCGAGGACCTTCTCGGCCGAGTGGATGGACTTGTAGTCGTACTCGCCGATGCCCCGCGGCAGGGTCCCATGCTCGGCGAGCGCCTTGGCCGAGTCGAGCAGCAACTGGTGCATCCGGATCACCGCCAGGTCCCCCGACCCGAAGTGCTCCGCGGTCCGGTCGTAGATGAACCCGTCGTAGGTCGGCTGGGCCGACTCGGTGACCATCAGGTCGTGGGCCCGGAACTCGGGGATACCCGTGGTCGACACGTGCCTCTGCGCCTCGCGGTCGATCAGGTAGTTGTTCTCTGCGGTGTAGATCCGCTCGATGATCCCGTCGTTGCGGGGGGTGACGTAGGGCCAGCCGGTGTTGGACTGGTACGGGGGGCCGCCGTAGCCGTGCGGGTTCTCCACCCTGCCGACGCTGTAGCTGTACCGCCAGGTGCCGTGGTCGTCGGCCGGGACGATCGTGAGATGCCGGGAGCCGAACGGGATGCGGCTGATCATCGCCGTGAACGGCATGATGTACGCGTACACGCGGGCGTGTGTGTGGCCGTTCGGCGTGGTGCGCAGGCCCACGTAGCGATAGCCGTAGAACTCCTCGTTGATCTCGATACGGGTGGCGGGATCGTGGCGCCAGAACCGCACGGAGTCGTAGTTCGACGGGTAGCCCGGCCGGTCGGTCCCACCGTCGGGCAGATCCTTGGTGGCGTGCCA
>WQVT01000311.1 GCA_009785715.1 Acidimicrobiaceae bacterium
AACTGCATGTACTGCTCGAACGTGACGCACGGCTCCGACGCCGGCATCCGCTCGGTCTGGGAACCCCTCTTCGACCGCTACCGGGTCGACCTGGTGGTCAACGGCCACGTCCACGCCTACGAGCGGACCTACCCGATCCGCGCCGGCGTGGCCAACACCGACGCCGGCAGCGTCTACGACCCCGGCACCGCCGGCGTCACCTACATCCTCGCCGGCGGGGGTGGCCAGGCGCTCTACTCGGGCTGGCTCGGGCCGACCGGTGGGGGTGACCCGGCCACCGACGCCGGGCCCCCGCTCATCAACGAGTGGGAGCACGGCGGCACGGCTCTCGGGGCAGACGGCGGAGCCACTGCGCCGGCGCGCTACGTCGGCGACCCGGTGACGGGGTACTCCGCCTACCGCAAGACCGACTGGAGCTTCATCGTCCTCGACGTCACGGCCCCTGATCGGCCTGGCGGCGACACGCGACTCTGGGTCAGGGCGATCGCCCCGACCCAGACAGGCACCGAGATCACGGCGATCACCGACCCGGTGGTCATCGACGCCGTGACGCTCGTCAAGCGCTCGAGGGCTAGCTGGCGCGGCGGACGACCCGCCTGACGCTGAACCAGAGCACGGCCGCGACGGCCACCGGCATGATCCACCAGGACGAAACCGACGACTGGCTGACGCCGTAGGTGATCGCCAAGGCGATCACCACCGCCGCCGCCACCCGCCAGTCGTCGCCGACGACGAAGTCGTACCAGAAGGCGAAGAAAGCCTTGAGTTTGCCGAGAACCAGATTCATGGGGTCACCACCGGAGAAGTTTGAGGTTGGGTGCTGGGGGCGGTCACGGTGCGGCGGAAGAGCCGCACGAGCCCGAGCGAGAACACGAGGACCACGGGGATCAGCACGAGCAGTGCGGCGTCGTTGCCGGGCCAGTGGGCATGGGCGCCCTCGGCGCCCCAGAACATGCCGAACGAGGTGAGCATGACGCCGACCACGAACTTGAGCGTGTTCTCCGGCACCCGGGCGAGCGGTGCCCGCACGGCGATGCCGGCCGCGGCCACGACGAGGATGGCAGAGACCGCCGCCACGGCGGCGAGGGGAATGTTGTGCTGGTTGCCGCCGAAGGTCAGCGCGATGAACGCCACCTCGAGGCCTTCGAGCACGACGCCCTTGAACGACAGCGTGAAGGCGTACCAGTCACGCACGGCGCCCCGGCGGACGGAGACGGCGCCCTTGGCGGCCGCCACCTCGTCGAGGTAGGCCTGAGCCTCGTCGTGCAGGGCCTTGTGCCCGCTGGCCCGCAGGATCGCCTTGCGGAGCCACTGCAGGCCGAAGATCAGGAGGAGCCCACCGACCACGAGCCGCAGGCCTCCCAGAGGAATTGCCGATACCGCCGGGCCGAGGGCGCCCACCACGACAGCGAGCACGAGGATCCCGCAGCCGAGGCCGGTGAGAGCCGATCGCCAGTCCCGGGTGGTGCCGGCGGCGAGGACGATGGTGGTCGCCTCGACCGCCTCGACCGCGCACGCCAAAAACACGGCGATGAAGAGTGCCGCGCCGCTCATCGTTGTACCATCCCATCCCGCCCCGTCACGGAGCGCATCAATTCTGGGAGGCGGAAACGGGCCCGGCTCCCATCCGGTCTACGCAAGTTCATAACGACTGTTATAGCGCATCGGTAACGCCTCAACCGTACGTTCCACTTGTGTTCATCTGATGTCCATCCAGTTCTAACCTTCCGCTAACCGAACGCCCGTCAACATAGCTGCGGTTCGAATGGACCGAGCGACCACGCCACGTGATCGCGGTAAACCGACGGAAAGAAAGAAGAATGGTGCAGAGCAGTTTGATGCGGCGCGGCCGCGCGGCCGCCGGTCTCGGCGTGGCTGCCGTCAGCGTGATCGGAATGGCCGCCGGCACCGCCGGCGTTGCGTCCGCCCACCCCGTGGCAGCGGCCCCCAAGGTCCCCCTGACGATCTACGCGGCCGAGGGTTACGACACGGCCGAAGGCAAGGCGTTCCAGGCAGCGACCGGGATTCCGACCAAGGTGGACGACGACTCGACCGGCCCGCTTACCACCAAGATCGAGGCCGAGAAGAACAACCCGCAGTGGGACGTCTTCTGGGTCGACGGCGACGATGTCTTCGCCTCGCTCGACCAGCAGGGCCTGCTCCTGAAGCACTGGGAGCCGAAGGTCAACTACACCTCGCTGGCCAAGCAGATCGTTCCCAAGGACCACAGCTACATCCCGACCGGCGTGACCATGGCCGCCGCCCTGGTCTACAACACCAAGACCCTGTCCACCCCGCCGACCACCTGGAGCCAGCTCCTCTCCTCCAAGTACAAGGGTGAGGTCGGGATGAACGACCCGGCCGTGTCGGGTCCGACCTATCCCTACATCGCCGGCATGTCGGCCCACCTCGGTGGCGTCGCCCAGGGTGAGAACTTCTACTCGAAGCTGAAGGCCAACGGCCTGCACGTCTACCAGACCAACGACAACACCCTGCAGGCGCTCGAGACCGGCACCATCAAGGTCGCCACGATCCAGAGCTCGGCGGGCATCGGTGCCGAGCTGAAGTCCGACCCGAGCCTCCGCGTCAGCTACCTGAAGCCCGAGACCGTGCTCCCCTCGGTGATCGGGATCGACGCCAAGGTGTCGAAGACGGCCCAGGCCGAGGCGAAGCAGTTCGTGAACTTCGTCTTCTCGAAGCAGGGCCAGAAGGTCATGCAGTCGGGCGATCCCCAGGGCGACTCGTTGTTCTGGCCACTGGTCAAGGGTGAGAAGCCCCTGCCCGCCCTTCCCCCGATCTCGAAGGTTCCCACGCAGGTTCTGAACGCCTACGCCTGGGGTCCCCGCGAGAACACCATCAACACCTGGTTCACCGAGAACATCGTTCAATAGTCACCCGAACGCTGTTCGGTGAAGCAGCGCATCGTCCGATGACGACTGTCGTCCCGGGGCCGCAAGCCGGTCCCGGGACGGCCATCGGCGCGCCCGATATCCCCCCAAACGGTTGACGAAAAGAGCTCCCCTCCCGTGACGATCGACGCCGGCCCCGCTACGCATCTGGTAGCGGCAACCCCCACCGAAAAAGCGCGCCCGGCCGCGTCCGCCGGGAAAGAGATCCTGTTGCCCGGCCCGCAGGGGTTCGGTTGGCAACGGCGCCTGGCGTTCCGCCTGCCGAGCATCACCTTCACCACGGTGGTGTGGGCGGCGCTGGCGCTCCTCCTGATCGTCCCGGTGCTGTTGTTCCTGCTCCTGGCGTTCTCCCCCCGCCTGCTCTCGCAGGGCACCTCCTGGTTCACCCTCTCGAATTTCCACCAGGTCTTCACCGGCTTCTTCGCCAAGGGCCTGGTCAACTCCCTCTGGCTCTCCGCGCTCTGCGCCGTGCTTGCGGTGGCAGTCGCCGTACCTCTGGCCTGGGCCATTCAGCGCACCAACCTGTGGGGGCGGCGGGTCTGGCCACTCCTCATCTGGTGCATCCTCCTGATGCCGTCGTTCCTCGTGGCCGAGGGATGGAACTATCTCCTCGCGCCCCACGGGGTGCTCAACCAGTACGGCATCCCGACCGGCTTCGCCTACCACCTCTTCTTCGGACCGGTCGGCGTGGTGTTCATCGACACGATGACGATCCTGCCCTTCGCCTACCTGGCGGTGGCCGTTGCGCTCGCCAACCTCGGGTCGGAGCTCGAGGACGCGGCACGGGTGCACGGCGGCGGGTTCTGGCGCACGGCCCGGGTCGTGCTGCCCGTGCTCACGCCGGCGCTGTTCTCGGCGCTGGCCATCGGCTTCGCCGAGACGATCTCCGACTTCGGCGTGGCCTCTACCCTCGCCGCCAATTCGAGCTTCCCGGTCGCCACCTACGACCTGTTCACGGCGATCGACAACAACCCGGCCAACTTCGGGGCGGCGGCCGCGATCAGCTGGGTGCTGGTCGCCACGGCTGCGATCCCGATCGCCCTCCAGGCCCGGGCCCTGCGCGGGAAGTCGTACGCCGTCCTGTCCGGACGCACCCGTCACCCGGTCCGCCGCCTGCTGAGCCTCCGGGCCCAGGTGCTCGCCACCACCGGGGTGGCCCTCGTCTTCGTGCTGGCCCTGGCGGCGCCGATCACCGGAGCCGTGGTGGCGTCGCTGCTGAAGGGTTTCGGGGTCAGCTTCTCGGCGCACACCTTCACGCTTGCGAACTACCGCCTCGTGTTCAACGGCTCCGCCGGCATCGGCGCCCCGCTCCTCTACTCCACA
>WQVT01000312.1 GCA_009785715.1 Acidimicrobiaceae bacterium
CCACCGGTCGGCCCGAGCCAGCCCGAGTAGAGCGCCTGGCCACCCCCGCCGGCGAGGATGTAGGTGACCCCGGCGGTGCCGGGGTCGTAGACGTTGCCGGCGTCGGTGTTGGCCACGCCGGCGCGGATCGGGTAGGTCCGCTCGTAGGCGTGGACATGGCCGTTGACCACCAGGTCGACCCGATAGCGGTCGAAGAGGGGTTCCCAGACCGAGCGGATGCCGGCGTCGGAGCCGTGCGTCACGTTCGAGCAGTACATGCAGTTGTGGAACCCGACGACGATCCAGTCGATCCCCGAATCGGCGCTGCGGTAGGCGGCCAATTGCGCCTCGAGCCAGGCCGTCTGCCGGCCCTCGGTGTAGCCGTTGTTGTCGGCCAGCTCGGCGGAAAGGTCGTTGGCGTCGGTCTGGATCACGGCCACGTTTCCGTAGGTGAGGGACTTCACGACCGGCGAGCCGGCCTCTCGATCGAGGGCATAGGCCTGAGGAAAGCGGGTGAGGAAACCGGCATAGCCGAACGCGTCGAGGGGCTCCATTTCGTGGTTCCCGACGCTCACCGACCAGGGGATCGAACCGGCGGCGGCCGGGCCGACGATGCCGAGGTAGCGGTCCCACTCGCCGGGGTTGAACGCGGACGCGTCGGAGATCTGGCCGCCGACGTAGGCCGGGCTGTAAAAGCCCCTGCCGGTCGGGGCGGCGTACGCCAGGTCGCCGACGACGACGTTGAACCGCGGGCGCTGGGCGGCGATCAGCTCGGCGATCCGCTGGCTGCTGGCGGGGCTGACCGACTGATCGCCGACGACGGTGAAACGGAAGTCGGACGGACCCGCCTCGGCCGTGGTGAAGGTCGCGTCCGCACTCCAGTGCACGCCGTCGTCGCTCACCGAGTAGTGGTACGTGGTGCCTGGGCTCAAGCCGTCGAGGAGGACATGGTTGTACGTCGTGTGCTGTGCCGGCTCGTCGGGAACGCACGGCACCGGCACCAGTCCGGAGTGACACACCTGCTCGATGCTGCCGTAGGTCTCGTCGAGGCCCCAGCGGACCTGGGCCGCGGGCGGCACCACCACGGGCCCGTCATGGGTGCCGAGCGACCAGGAGACGAACATCTGCGTCGTGGGGTCGCCGCCGTAGGCGATCCAGCGCGGTGCGGCGACGGAAGTGGTGGTGGCGGAGGCGCCGGAGTACGAGCGGCGCCAGAGGACGGGGCCGGCGGCCGCCGCACCGAGGAGCGCCGCCCCCGTCAAGAGGCGCCGCCTACGCCTGCGGGCCCTCAGGAAGTCGTGCATCTCCTGCACGGTCATGTCCTTGACGAACCGGTCCGGAAGTTCGCCATATGGGGTGTCCATCTGTCCCGACGTTAGGGCCGGCAGGTGAACGGCCCGTTGCCGCCCGGCAACGGTGGGTGAAACCCTCCTAGTGGGCCTCCTCCTCGCGGGCGTATACCTGGTTTGCGTAGGCCTCGAGCGACTCCTCGCAAGCGGCGAGGGCTTCCTCGGCCGCTTTGCGGCCCGCCGCGCCGAAGGTGTCACGGGTCCGCACCTTGCCGAACCACGTGCGCAGCTTGGTCAGGTCGACGTCGTTCTCCTCGAGCTCGGCGAAGCTGAAGTGCTCGGCGATGTGCTCCTTTTGCACCTGCGCCAGGAAATCCTGGCACTTGTCCACGATCTCTTCGTACTCGTCGTCACGGGCGCTCTGGAAGGCGGCGAGGACGTCCGACTCGCCTGCCAAGGCGGTGCATTCGAGCAGGACCGCGGCGCCCGCCATCTCGAGTATCTCGTGGCGCAGCTTGCGAAGCGCCCGTTCGTTCGCGGTCGTGGCGGGAAGTGCGGCGGCGGAATTCTGGAGGTAGATCGCCCCGAGCCCCTTCAGGCGTCGCCAGACGGTGGCGCGGAGGCGGGTCGGTTCGGGCGGGACCCGGTAGACGAGCAACACCCAATTGAGCGGGTTCGTCTCCCCGTCGGGTTCGGGGGGAAGGTTCTTGACCACACCTCAGTGTGCCCGGAAACTTCAGTGTGCCGGAAACCGAGGCGTCAGAGGCGCTGATTCATGCCTCGCACGAAGGCTGCCTGCCCGGCGTGCTGGAGGTTGTCGGAGATCACGCTCACCAGGCGGACGCCGAGCGACACCGGGGGATTCCAGCGCTCGTCGACGATGCGATCGAGGTCCGGGTCCTTCAGCCCGGCGAGGTAGGAGCGGGTGTGCTCGTAGACGGCGTCGTGGTAGCCGAGGAGCAGGCCGGGGCTGTCGACCCGGACGGCCGCCACCTCGTTGTTCCGGTGCCCGTAGCCCGTGTCCGAGGGCGCGAAGGGGAGGCCGAAACGGTCGTAGAACCCCTCCTTCGTCCAGATCTGCTCGGTGCCGGCGACGTCGGCCACATGGTCGTCCTGGACGCGGGTCAGGTGCCAGACCAGCCACGCGATCGAGTTGCCGTCGGGATCGGGTCGGTATGCCAGCGCCTCGGCATCGAGGTCGGACGCGGCGTGGTGCACGATCTCGTGGATCCTCCCGTAAGCGTCCTGCAGCAGGCCGGCGGTGTCCATGGTGCTCCCTCCTGTGACCTCTCCTTGCCGGACATCATGCCTCGGCGGCCAGCATCGCGCTGTCCTCGGCCTGGATCTGCGCTGCCCTCTCGGGGCTGACCTGCAGGCGCCGGAAGTCCGGCATGAGGCGGGCCAGCACGAGGGCGCCGGCGATACACGCCAGCCCACCGGAGACGACGGAGATCTCGTTGCTGAAGGCCGTGGCCACGGCGCCGGCCTCGAGGTCTCCGAGCCGGGGGCCGCCGGCAACCACCCCGATCTGGATCCCGGAGAGCCGGCCGAGCAACCGGTTCGGGGTCGACAGTTGGATGATGGTGTTGCGGAAGACCGCCGAGATGACGTCGGCCCATCCCGCGATCGCCAGGAGGACGAGCGCCACGGGGAGCGAGCTCACGAGCCCGAAGCCGGCGATCGCCGCGCCCCAGACCATGACCGCGACGATGACCGCCCGGCCCTGGCGGCGGATCCGGGTGACCCATCCGGTCGTGAGCGCGCCGATGAGGGCGCCGACGCCGGGGGCAGCGTAGAGGAACCCGACGGTGCTCGTCCCACCCCCGAAGACGTTGAGCGCCAGCGAGGGGAAGAGGGCCCGGGGCATGCCGAAGACCATCGCATTGATGTCGATGAGATAGGCCCCCTGTATGCCCTGCCTGCCCTTCAGGTAACGGAGGCCCTCGACGATCGACGCCAGGCCGACCCGATGCCCCCTCACCGCCGGCGGCTGAGGGCGAATCGCCGAGATGGTCACGGCGGCCACGACGCAGCTGGCGACGTCCACCCAGTACACGAACACGAGGCCCGGTCCTGCGAGCAGGATGCCTCCGAGCGCCGGCCCCACGATGGACCCGGTCTGGAAGAGGGCCTGAAACATGGCGGCCGCCGAGGACACGTTCCTCTGGCCCACCAGGTTGGGGATGATGGCGTTGCGTGCCGGCCCGTCGAAGCCGGAGAGCCCTGCCGTGGCCGCGGGGAAGAGGAAAAGCGGCCACAGCTGTGGGCCGATATCGGCGTTGAGCGCCAGCGCCGTCGAGGAGAGAGCCATCAATGACTCGACGATGATCAGGAGCCGCCGGCGATCCACGGCGTCGATGACCGAGCCCCCGATGAGCGAGAAGATCATCAGGGGGAACAGCTGGGCGAGGCTGACCAGGCCCACGTCGAGCGACGAGTGGGTGAGCCGGTAGACCTGTACCGGCACGGCTACCGCGGTGAGCTGTGTCCCGAGGACCGCTGCGAGCTGGCCGCCGATCAGGAAGCGGAAGTCTCGGGATTGGCGCAGAGGGGCCAGGTCAAGGAGCAGGCGTGGTCCCGGCATTTGTTCCAACCCTAGTGGGGGGTGGTGTGCTCCTCTTCAGCGCTCAGGCGGTCCGCGACGTCGTAGAGAAGTGCTTTCGCCAGTCCGGGGATGTCCTCGAGCAGCGGCTCGAGGGCGTTCGCCCTGAGGACCAGGACGTCGAGATCGCTCTGCGCGGTGACGGTGGCATTGCGGGGAGCGTGGCGCAGGACCGACAGCTCGCCGACGAATTCGTTGCGCGTGAGGCGTGTCACGGGCGCCCCGCCTCGGGTCACCTCCGCCGTTCCGTCGACGATGATGAACAGCTCCCGGCCCATCTCGCCCTCACGGATGAATGTGGTCCCGGCCGGAATGTTGATCTCGTCGGCCACCCGGAGGAGGTGGTCGATCTGGTGGGCG
>WQVT01000313.1 GCA_009785715.1 Acidimicrobiaceae bacterium
ATCATGAGATCCCAGATGAGCGACCAGCTGTCGACATACGCAAGGTCGTAGCGCCGGTAGGCGTTGAACGAGGGGTTGTCGCGGGCTTCGAGCTGCCACGGCCCGGTGATGCCCGGCTTCACCTGGTGCCGACGGCGGAGCTCGTCGTCGAACTGCTCCACCTCGGCGGGCAGTGCAGGTCGGGGTCCCACCAGGCTCATCGTCCCGTTCAATACGTTCCACAGCTGGGGTAGCTCGTCGATGCTGCTCGCCCGGAGAAGCCGCCCGATGCGGGTGACGCGCGGATCGTGTTCCGCCTTGAAGAGCGGTCCGTCGGTGCGCTCGTTGAGCAGGGCCAACTGCGGCAGGAGCTTCGCCGCGTTCGGCACCATCGTCCGCAGTTTGAACACCGCAATCGGGACGCCGAACTGTCCGACGCGCTCCGCCCGGTAGAGGACCGGACCCCCGTCTTCCAGTTTGATGGCAAGAGCGGCCGCCGCAAGGATCGGGGCCGCCGCAACGCCGGCCATCAACGCCCCGACCACATCCATGGTGCGCTTGGCCCGTCGGGCCCACAGGGTCGTCGCCGGTGACCGGTTGGGTTCGACGTAGAGCAGGGGCACGCCGAACGTCGGTGTCATCCGAAGCCGTCTGCTGTCCACCGGCAATCCCGCCCACATCTGCACGTGGAGACCCGCCTCGAAGGCCTCGGTGAGCACGTCCCGTCCGTCGTCACCCAACGCACTTCCTACCAGGATGACCCCGCTGGCGCCGACCTTGGCGGCGAGGGTCGCAGCATCGTCGAGGTTCTCACTCCTGGGTAGGTGTACCCAGGGCGCGTCCGGCCGGCGAGGTCCGACCACCGCCCCAACCCGGTACCCAAGTTCAGGTTCGCTGGTCAACGTGGTCCACAGGTCGATCGCATCGTGATTGGTGCCGACCAGGACGACTGTCCTGAGGGACCGGCCCGCCGAATGGCGGGCTTTCAGCCAACGGGAATAGCACCAGCGCATCGCCAGCACGGTTGCCGCCGCTTCCAGGGCGACGACGAGAACCGGAACCGTGATCGCCTGGCCGAGGGCCCGTTCGAGGCCGGCGAATACGCCGGCGCCGAGCAGTGCGACCACCGTTACCCGGACGGTTTCTCTGGATCTCATGGCGCAGACCCTGGCGTGGTACAAGCCCGCTGCCCGCAAGCCAATGAGGGTGGTCGCGGCGGCGGCTGCCGCCCCTATTGCCAGCAATGCCAGATCCGGGCGCGGGTGGATCGCGACGGCGAGGAGCCAGATCAAGACGACGGCGGCGAGGTCGAGTGTGGCCAGGACGGCGCGCAGCAACCCACCGTCTGCGGCTTCCGAAGCGACTGACTGCGCACCATTCGATGCGTCGGCCCCCTCGCTGCCCCAGCCAGGCAGCAGGGAGATGGGTAGAGCTGGGTTGCGCTCCTCGATCATCGTCGCTCCAAGCCGCCATTCCGCCGTTGGTGGTTCCCCTAGTTAGGAGGCAAGCGGGATACCGCTGATACCCATCCTCCCCAGGGGGAAGCGACAATTCTTTTACAGCCCGGTCACGCCCTCTTCGGCGACCAGGCGGCGAAGATGCTCGAGGCAGCGAGCCCTCGTCGGGCCGATGCTTCCGATCGGCATGCTGAGCAATGTCGACAGATCGCGGTACGGCATTGCCTCGTCGGTGATGAGCAGAGACAGGAGTTCCTGGCAACGAGGCTTGAGCCGACCCCATGCCGCCTGCACCGCCGCAGCCCTCTCCAGAGCGACCGGCCCCGCATCCGGATCTTCCTCGGTCTCGTTGGGCAGCGCCGCCAGCACCTGGTCGACGCCGGTCGTGTACCGGCCGGCCCGGCGAAGGATTTGCAGACTCTCCCGTCGAGCGGTCGTAGCCAGCCAGCCGCCGACCCGCTCGGGCTGGCGGATGCGGTCGATGTTCTCGACCAGCCGGAGCCAGGTCGTCTGTTGCAGTTCATTGACATCGGCCATGGCCAGGCCGTAACGCCAACCCACCGAGGCGATCATGCCACCGAAGCGCGAGACGAGCTCCTGCCAGGCCCACTGCTCCCCGTTCGCTGCGCTACCCACGAGGGCTGCCACGGAATCCTGCTCGGGATCCGGCGCCCGTTCGGTCGGCTCCAGCGAGGAGTCGACATCCGTGTCCATCTGCAGCGGTGTCAGGGCCCTCACCTGGCCACCGCCGTCGCTGAAAGGAAGTGGCCGCCCAGGTGCGCTCACAACAAAATCCTTCTTTCGAGTCCGCCTGCTCGAAGTGACGGCCACCGCCACATTCGTGTTCATCGTTTTGTCCGCCCTGCCAACGTGATCGTCTTCGCCCCGATCACGTTGAGCGCAAAAGATACACGAGGGGCTGGGCCTCCGAAAGAGTCGAAGGGCTCTTTTTTTCTGCTGCGTCAGTACTTTCCACGCAGGTAAGACGGGCTGAGGAGGGATCTCTTACGGCTGCCACGGATCTCGGTGCCGGCAACACTACCAGTGGTCATAGACCGGAATGGTCGTCTCTCGGGATCGGAGTGTGGACAAAAGGCATGCGACCACTTTTGGCGTTCTTGCGCAACGGAAGGTGGTCATGCGAGCCATTCCTGACCCTCGGGGCATGGCCGAACGCGGCGCCTGGAACCTCGGATTGAACGTCTCGCCCCGCTGCTCTCGCAGTCCCGGCAGGTGCGGTACCGTCGGACCATGCAGGACGTGGAGATCATCCACAGGATCGATGCCCTAGTCGAGGAGGAGCACCGCCTTGAGCGGGACCACGCCTCCACGGGTCTCGACGAAACCAACCTCGCCCGACTGCGGGAGCTCGAGGAGCGGCTCGACCAGTGCTGGGACCTCCTCCGGCAACGGCGGGCCCGCCGCTCCGCCGGACAGAACCCCGACGAGGCCGAGGTCCGGAGCACGAACGTCGTCGAGGGCTACCAGCAGTAGGTCCCTCGGTCCGCACGCCGGGGCGGCCATTCCTACCAGGCGTGCGGATGGTGGTGGCGGGCCACCCGTTCCCACTCCTCCTCCCAGCGCCGGCGGTCTCGGGCCTGGGTGCGGTGTTCCTCCTCGATGCAATAGCGCGCGGCAGGGCCGGCGCCTGCAGGGCCGGTCTCGGCCACCCGTCGGCACCACTGTTCGGCGACCACGGAGTCATGGTGGTCCCCGAGCACGGACTGGAGGTCGGCGATGTTCCCGGCGAAGCGCTTGGCCCCCTCGCCGACGAGCGGCTCGGCGGCATCGGCTGCGTACCGCACCTTCTTGGCGGCGATCCGCACGGCGTGCAGTTCCTCGTTGCTCGGGTCGTGCCCGAGCTCGTCGACCCGTCGGCGGAAGCGCGCCCACCGACGGTTGACCAGGTGCGTCACCTCATCGGCGGAGTGCGCGAGCGGCGAATC
The DNA here is from genome assembly GCA_009785715.1 of Acidimicrobiaceae bacterium. Lineage (GTDB taxonomy): Bacteria > Actinomycetota > Acidimicrobiia > Acidimicrobiales > Palsa-688 > WQVT01. The sequence goes on from WQVT01000313.1 coordinate 3,383, forward strand.
GTCGTCGCCGGCATCCGCTTCGGACCCGGTATCCGGGGCGGCGGACGGCGGCGAGTCCGTGGCGGCCCGATTCAGTTCCTGAAGCAGGGCGAGGTAGCGGGAGCTGGCGAGTATCTCGCGTAGATCGGCCAGGGCGTGGGATCGTTCGGTGGAAAGGACCCCTTGCAGCTCGGGGAAGCTCGTCGCCTCTGCCGGGCCGGCATCCGTCGCGTGATCGGCCAGGCGCCCCGCCAATACATCCGCGTCGCGCACCCGGCCGAGCGCGGCGGCCAGCCACTTGAGCTCCTCGCGGGTCTGCTCGAGCCAGTCCGGGTCGACCCTGGCGCCGAAGGTGGCGAGATCGGCCCGCATCCGACGGGTGGCCACCCGGGCCTGGTGGACGAACTCCGGGTCATCGTCGATGCGGAGGCCGACATCCTGATGCAGGATCTGGTCGAGCCCCCGGGACACCGCTGCCCGGGTCAGCTCGCCTTCGGGGGCGCCGTGGCCTCGGGCGGGAACGTCCTGCGGTTCGCGGATCAGCGCCCGGGCCAGCTTGGGCTCGTCGGGTTCGCGCTCAGCCCCCGCTGCCTCGAGACGGGCGGCGATTGCGCCCAGGAGCTCCCCGTCGCCGCCGGTCAGCTCCACCTCGACCTCCCGGAACCGGGTTTCCTGGCCGGAGGCCGGCGAGATGGTCACCGAGTCGTCGTCTACCTCGGCCAAGGCGTTGCCGGAAGCGTCGCTCAGCGCCACCCGTCGACGCAGCGTGTGGATCTCGGCCACGGGGATCAGGTCCTCGCCGAGGGTCAGGGCGCGCACCAGCCCGGTTGGCTCGGCTGGCACGGTCCCGGCGGGGCCCG
>WQVT01000314.1 GCA_009785715.1 Acidimicrobiaceae bacterium
CCGCAAGCCGGACATCATCTACGTGTCCGTCAGTTGCTGCGGCTGCGGCGGCAGCTGGGACTCCCGCCCTGGGTACGAGACCCAGGGCCCCTATCGCTGGCCATCTACCACCGTGAGGTGACGGGCGAAGGCCAGCACGTCAGCGACCAGGCGAGCCATCTCCGAGTACGCGGGCAACGATTGGGACGTGCCGCGGGGCCCCGGCCCTCAGCGACGGGTGGTTCTTCGTCGGCCTAAGTGACGACGAGATGGGCGAAAGATGGCGGCACGGTGAACTCGCAAGCGTGTCGAGGGTTCTCATCGATGAATCGGGAGACGGCCTCGAAGCCACCCTCGAGGGGCTGTTTGCGACGTCGCCGACGGCAGACTGGGTCAGCGCCTTCCAGGCGGAGGGGTCGGCGCGCACGAGGTGGTGACCCTGACTGAGCTCATGGTCGATCCCGTTGTCCGCCGATTCGGGCTGAGCATCGCCCAGGTCATCGATGGCGTCGGCGAGGTCCCCGAGCCTGGGGTGCTCCTGTCGACGACCTTCCGGACGCCTGGCCGCGCCGGCCCTGAGCCCTATCGGATAAGGGCAACCGACGGGGCTATTCCTCATTCCACTCACATATGGCCATGCGCTGAATGCATCGCCGCAATAGCCGCCGGAGGAGGCTCCTTGCCCCCCGCCTCCGGGCTGCGTTAGCTTCTGACGTTGCTCGTCCGCCGCTCTCAGCACGCCCCAAGCGAGTCGTTTCCTATGGCCCAGTTCTATTCGTGCTGCTTTCGCCTGGGTAGTAGACACGATCAGTGACCCAGCCAACAGAAGATATGCCAGCGGTGGCGACGCTCTCTGAGCAATCCGACGCCTTGCCGGCTCTGGCAACTCGGCGAGAGGTCTCAAGGCACACCATTCCCCGGCCGGACACCTGGTCGCAACACCTGACCCGGCTGTTTGGAGGGTATTGGAAGCCGGTCGCGATGCTCGCCGCGAGTCGTGCGTTGATGCTGTTCGTCGTCTACGTCACCCGCTACGTACCGAGCGCCCCGGTGGTTGGAGGGACCGGCGTGTCGGGCCACCGCTTCGCCCGGCTCGCCGCCTGGGACGGGGGCTGGTATCTGACGGCGGCGCAGCACGGCTGGCCCCATGCAGTGCCCATCGCAGGTGGGTGGCCGGCCTACAGCACGCTGGCTTTCTTTCCTGCGTTTCCCTTCGTGATCCGTGCGCTCGCTTTCATCGGATTCTCATATCTCGTCGCCGGTTTGCTGGCCGCGTTGATCTTCCAGGTTGCTATGGCGGTCTTGCTGTGGATGCTTGTCAAGGAGATCTGGGGCGAAGCCGTCGCCGACCGGGGAATGCTGCTGTTCCTCTTCGGTCCGGGAGCGGTCGTCTTCACGCTGATCTACTCCGAGCCCATGCTGCTCGCCGCGTCCGCAGCGTGCCTGCTGGCTCTCCGCCGGCGCTGGTGGGTGGCGGCCGGCGTGCTCGCGGCGATCGGGACCGCGGTTCGTCCCGTCGGCGTGGCCCTTGTCGGCGTCTGCATCTGGGAGACGGTCAAAGCCATCCGGTCGGACCGGGAGTGGCGGGCAATCTTCGCTCCATTGCTGTCACCCATCGGGGTGATCGCCTGGACGGCGTATCTGTGGGCTTACACCGGGGATCCCTTCATCTGGTCCAAGGCAGAGAAAGCCTGGGACGACAGCTTTGATCCCTTCACGCTCATAACCCGCTTCTTCCGCACCGAGGTGACCCACACCGGCCAGCGATTGCCGCACTATCTGCCGGTCGCCGGTGCCCTCTTCTGTCTCGTTGCCCTCGTCCTGCTCGTCAAGGCGAGGCCGCCGGCGGCCCTCGTCGTGTTCAGCGTGATCGTGGTCTTCATCTCCGTCAGCTCTCGCATTGTTGGGCTGCGCCCACGGTTGATAGAGACGGCGTTCCCGCTTGTATTCGTTTTCGGCTACTGGATCAAGGGCACGCTCTATTCGGTGCTTCTCGCCTGCGCAGCGGTGTCCCTTGGCGCGCTCTTGTTCCTGACCCTGGCGAGCACCCGCTTCATCCCCTGACCCGACGGTGGTCGTGAGTGCCTGAGCTCGACGTGCCTGTGCTGATCGTGGGCGGAGGCCCGGTCGGCTTGTCGGCCTCGCTGCTCTTGTCGCGTCACGGGGCGCCCTCACTTCTCGTCGAACGGCACCCGGGCACCTCGATTCATCCGAAGGCTCGCGGCTTGAACGTACGCACGCTTGAGTTGTTGCGGGTCTGGGGTCTCGAGCAAGCCGTCCGAGAGGCGGCGGAAGGCCTCGATCGCGCCCGAGATGTGGCCTGGGCCCCGACGTTGCTGGCTCCCGAGGTGAGGCGGATGCCCTACGGCGGAGATGGTGAGCACTCCGAGGTGGACAGCCCGACCACGAGCCTGGGTTGCGCCCAGGACAAGCTGGAACCCATTCTGCTCGAGGCCGCCAGATCCTACGGAATCGGCGAGCTGCGCTTCGGCCACGAACTTCTCCACCTCGAGGAGGACGCCGACGGTGCGATCGCCACGGTCGTGCAAAGGGCGACCGGCGAGGAGGCAAGGGTCCGCGCGACGTGGGTGGTCGCCGCCGACGGAGCCGAGAGCCAGATCCGGTCCCTCCTGAACATCGGCATGAAGGGTCCAGGCGCCCTTTTCCACCGGATGGGTATCTACTTCCGGGCCGATCTCCACGAGGTAGGCCGCGACCGTCCGGCGCTCCTGTACCTGCTGTCGCCTCCGGAAGGCTCCGGGGTCATGGCCGCCGTGAATCTGGCCGACCTCTGGCTGTACATGGCTCCGTTCCGGCCCGAGCAGGGTGAGCTGGTCGAGGACTTCACGAAAGAGCGCTGCATCCAGGTGGTCCGCTCCGCGATCGGCGATGACGCCCTCGATGTCGAGTTGCTCTCGACCCTGCCCTGGGCGGGGTCGTCCGCCATCGCGGAGCGGTTTCGAGATGGTCGAGTCTTCCTCGCCGGTGATGCCGCCCACCTGATACCGCCGACCGGCGGCCAGGCGATGAACGTGGGTATCCAGGATGTCCACAACCTCGCGTGGAAGCTCGCCGGTCGTCTCTCGGGCTGGGCCGGTCCGGGACTGCTCGACACCTACGCCTCCGAGCGCCGTCCTTTTGCGCAGGCGGTGATGGAGGATGCAAGGCGCAATGCGGGCGGTCAGGGTCAACGCCCGGAGCAGTTCAGCAACCGCGGTCGGGTTCTCGGGGTGTCCTACGACTCTCCCGCGGTCGTACCCGACGGCACGGAGCTGCCACAGGTCGCGAACCCGGTCATCGACTACCACCCGACGGCCCGCCCCGGGAGCAGAGCTCCGCACCTGTGGCTCGAGCGAGACGGCACCCGTATCTCGACCCTCGACCTCTACGACAGGAGGTTCGTGCTGTTGACCGGCCGGAGCGGCCAGGCTTGGAAACCGGCAGCCGCCCGGGCTGCCGGGCAGATAGGCGCGCCGCTCAGCTGTTACACGATCGGACCCGACTGCGATCTGATCGACCCGCAGAACGAGTGGCCTAGCCTGTACGGGATCGAACCAGACGGTGCAGTGCTCGTTCGACCGGACGGCCACGTCGCCTGGCGGACGCAGAGCGCAGGTGCCGACCCGGGAGGCGATCTTGTGTCGGCGCTGCGTCGCATTGCGTCTTGACCTGGACCGCCGGGTCCGAAGTGCGCGGATGGCCAGCGTGGCCGTCGAGATCCGGCGGTTACAGTTGACGGTGTCAGAGCGTCGTGCAGACCCCGCAGATGGGGTTCGAGGAAAAACCAGCATCGGCCCACGACATTCGCCCGAGTAGCTCAGTTGGCCAGAGCAGGCGCCTTGTAAGCGGGGACGGGTGCCCGGTGTGCCGACCAGGGTTTTTGCACCTCGGCGACGACCAAAACTCGCACAATTGTCTGCTGTCGCAACCCCCCGAACAACGGCGGGGCGGTTGGGCACCGACGGGGCAACCAAAGCTGCGCAGTTACCGGATTTCGTCCAGTAGTTGGCGGACTCGGCGGTCGATCTCGTCGACGATGGGGCGGACCTTCTCGACGGGCAGCCCGGCGGGGTCGGTCAGGTCCCAGTCGAGGTACCGCTTGCCTGGGTAGAACGGGCAGGCGTCACCGCAGCCCATGGTGACGACCACGTCGGCGGCCCGGCCGGCTTCGTCGGTGAGCGGCTTGGGGAACTCCTTGGAGGCGTCGAGTCCCCGCTCGGTGAG
>WQVT01000315.1 GCA_009785715.1 Acidimicrobiaceae bacterium
GCATCAGCGAGGCGGAGGTGGCCGACAAGATCTTCCTTGCCCTGCCGGCCATCAAGCGCTTCGTCGAGCCGGGCGAGATCGCCGAACTCGTCGCCTTCCTCTGCACGCCCGGCGCCTCGTTCATCACCGGGGCGTCGCTCACCCTGGACGGCGGCGCCTCCATCCAGTGACGGTGAGGGCGCCTTAGCGTTCCAGGAACTCCACCACGGTCTCGACGAACACCTCGGGGGCCTCGCGAGGGACCGCGTGGCCGACCCCGGGCAGCACCTTGAGCTCCGATCCGGGGATGCTCTCGTGGCTCAGGCGGGCCGCCTCGAGGTCGTTGACCTTGTCGTCCTCACCCCACAGCACCAGGGTCGGGGCCTTGATGTGCGGCATCCGGCGCAGCGTGTTGTAGCGCACCCGGGTCTCCGGGTTCGTCATGTGGTCCATCAGACCGCGGAACGAGGCGACGACCGCGGGGTCCGTCGCCGCCTCCTGGCGTTCCTTCACGACCGCCGGGTCCTGGCCGGCGAGGCCGTCCTCGATGGCTTCCGGCGCCGGCGGCTGCCACTCGACCATGGTCGCGAGCGGGCGCGTCTGGGTGCCCCCGCCGGCCACGTCGACCAGGCGGTTGACCCGATCCGGGCTCTCGTAGGCCAGGAGCACGGCCAGCCACCCGCCCATCGAGTGGCCGACGAGGTGGGTGCGCGGGGTCCCGATGACGTCGACGAACTCCCGCAGGTGGTCGACCATGTAGCCGAAGGAGTACGGCTGGGCCAGATGGCCGCCGGGGCCGAAGCCGAGGCAGTCGATCGCCCGGACATGGAAGTGCTCGCCGAGCCCGGGGAGGACCCCGAGCCAGCTGTGTGCCCCGGACAGGAACCCCGCGCCGTGGATCAGGAGCACCTCCGGGCCGGTCCCGGCCTCGAAGTAGCGCGTCTTGCCGTGGCTCATCTCGACCCACGCTTCGTTCACCGCAGGAGCGGCCATGTGTTGTCCCCTTTCTGAGTTGATCCCCCACGCTGACGGCACCGCCGGCGGAGTCGCCGGCGGGACGATCACCAACCCTCGCAGGGCTTTCTTGCCGGGTTTGGGCGCAGCCGGCCGAGAGTAGCGAATCCCCTACCCCGGCCGGCGGTTGTCGCCCGAAGGTGGGGCTACTCCGCGGCCTTGGCGGGCACCATGCCCGCCTCCTGAACGGCCGGATCGTCGTCGGTGCCGAGGATCCGCCAGTCCTCGTCCTCCGCGAGGATCTTCTCCGCCGAGCGGACGCTGCGGAAATCGCCCTGCCCGGACAGCGCCGGCGGCGTGCCGCCCGACTGAAGGGCCTTGGCGGCCTCCAGCAGCCGCTGGTGGAGCCGGATCACGGCCACGTCCCCGCTCCCCAGGTGCTCGTGGGTGCGGTCGTAGACCCGCCCGGCCGTCTCGGTGACCAGGTTGTCCTGCACCTTGAAGTTCGGGATGCCGCTGAAGGAGCGGGTCTTCTGCAGCTCACGGCTGAACCCGTAGTTGTTCGCGGCGGTCAGGTCGCGCTCGACGACGGCTCCGGTCCGGCCCTGGTCGTAGGGGTAGTTCGGCACCGTGAAGAACGGCGGACCCCCGTAGCCCTTGGGGTTGCGCCGCACCTGGCTGGCGAAGGTGTACCGGGTGGTTGCGCCGTCATCGATCGGGGCGTGCATGATGTGGCCCGTCCCGAACGGCACGTTGGCGATGAGCGCCGTCGTCGGCAGGATGAAGGCGGTCATCCGCACGTGGCGGTGGCCGTTGGGCGTGCGGCGGATGCCGGCGTAGCGGAATCCGTACCAGTGGTCGGTCATTTCGATGACGGCCTTCGGGTCGTGGCGCCAGATCTTCATCGACATGTAGTTCGACGGGTACCCCGGCTGGTCGGTGCCGTCGTCGGGGATGTCGTCGATGGCGAAGAACTGGTGGAGGTTGGAGATGTGCGTGGTGTCCGCCTCGCCGTCGAGGCTCTGGACCCAGTTGCACTCCACGACCTCCTTCGAGACCGCGTACTCCTCGGGGGCAAGCCCCTCCGTCCCGAAGTCGCGGAACGGGGTCATGGTCTCGGGCGCACCGAGGTAGGTCCAGACGATGCCGCCGGACTCGTGCGCCGGGTACGACCTGATCTTGATCCGGTCCGCGAAGCTGCGGATCTCGCTCGGCTGATCCACACACTGGCCACTCACGTCGAACTTCCAGCCGTGGTAAATGCAGCGGAGGCCGCACTCCTCGTTGCGGGCGAAGAACATCGACGCGCCCCGGTGCGGGCACTCCTCGTCGAGGACCCCGACCTTGCCCTCGGAATCACGAAACGCCACGAGGTGCTCCCCGAGCAGCCGCACCCGGGCAACGTCCCCGTCCGGTTCGGCGATCTCCGAGGACAGGCAGGCCGGCATCCAGTAGCGGCGCAGGAGTTCACCCATCGGGGTACCCGCGCCGACCTGCGTCAAGATCTCGTTGTCTTCCTTGGACAGCATGTTTGCCTGCCTCCCTCGCTCTGAACGACTACCCCTCCAGGGTTACTCCTCCAGACAGTGTCACATGCTGGCGGGCTGCGTCGTCGTACGTCTGAGACAAAGGGGGTCGGTGCGGCGACGGTTGGATAATCGCAGAGCGGGTATACGAGGTCCGCTGGCCCGACACCCCATCGGCGGGCTCCGCGCCGGGGCGGTCAGCGACGAAGGAGGAGGCCCCCAATGGCATCAATGGGCACGACGAGTGACCTGACCCGGTTCGCCGGCACCTGGGCGCTGGACCCCGAACGGACGACGGTCGAATTCCACACCAAGGCGATGTGGGTCCTGCCCGTCAAGGGCCGGGCCAAGGCGCTCAGCGGCGAGGCGCAGATCAATCCCGACGGGGAGGTGAACGGCAGGTTGGTCATCGACGCGTCGTCATTCGACACCAAGAACCGCAAGCGGGACGACCATCTCCGCACAGCAGACTTCTTCGAGGTCGACAAGTTCCCGACCATCGAGTTCAAGGCGACGCAGGCCCGCCCGGCGGGAACCGGTCTGGTCGAGGTCGCGGGCGACTTGACGGTACACGGAGTGACGAAGCCCCTGACCCTGCAGGCCGAAGTCAGCGAATCGGGCACCTCGGCAACCGTCTCAACGGAAGTCGAGATCGACCGGAGCCTCTGGGGCGTCGATTGGGCGAAGTTCGGCACCGGGCTCAAGAACAACGTCAAGATCACCGCCCATTTCGAACGCCGTCAATCTTGACCTGAAGCGGCCGGCTCAGCGGAGGAACGTGTCGAGCTCCGCGGCGAAGCGCCCGGCGTCCTGAAACAGGAAACCGTGACCGGCACCGGGATACAGGACCAGGCGGGCGCCGTGAATGAGCTCGGTCAGCATCCGGTCATTGGACACCGGGTCGGCGACGTCATCGGTCCCGTCAGCCACCAGGGTCCGGGCCCGGATCGCCCCCGGGTCGCGGCCGGTGGCGTCGTCGCCGGCGAACCACCCGTCGATGGCCGTCTGCTGTTCGGCGCGCACGGTCGCCGTCGCGGTGTAGGGGTCGGGGTAGGTGAGGATCCCCGCCACATACCGCTCGGTCGCCGCGACCTGGTCGGCCGGGAACAGCGTCCGCAGAAGCGCCGCCGGATTGCCGCTGTCGGTCGCAGCCTGGACGGCGGCGGGCACGGGCAAGGCCTTCCCGGTCCCGGCCTGGGTGGCCGCCAGGACGAGGCGGCGCACCTGGTGCGGGTCGGTCACCGCCAGGGACTGGGCGATCATGCCGCCCATCGACCATCCGAGGACATCAGGGCGGCCGAGCCTGAGGGTGGTGATCAGGGCGCTGGTCTGAGCGGCCATCTCCGGCACGCTCAGCGGAGCCGCAACCGCGGCGGTCTGTCCGACGCCGGCGTTGTCGAAGACGACGACCCGGAAGTGCCCGGCCAGGGCGTCGACGAAATACGGGGCCCAGTCGTCCATGCCGGCGCCGAGGCCGGTGATCATGAGGAGGGTGGGGCCGTGGCCGACCTCGCGATACCCGACGGGGCCGAGGGCCGTCCTGGCGACGTGGATCGGTGAGGTCGCGATGTCGGATGGAGCGGGCGCGGCCTCCGCCCGTGGGGTCGCGATCGTGCCTGCACCGAGGAGGGCGGCGACGATCGTCGAGAGGGCCCGACCGAAGCTCACGAGCCACGAATCTAGAGAACGTCGGCGACGCTCACCAGGAAAATAACGCGTCTTCTCTAATAGTGCCA
>WQVT01000316.1 GCA_009785715.1 Acidimicrobiaceae bacterium
CGCCGCCGCGTGCACGGTGCCGGCGCTCACCCCGTAGCCGGGGGGTGGGGACTTCGTGGCTCCGCTCGGCGCGGGGACACCCGTGGGAAGTGAGAGGTGGACGACATTCCGAGGCCCGGCCGATGCGGTATCTCCGCGGGGGGTGAGGTGGACCGTGGAGTCGAACGGAAACCGGACGACGAAGAAGTAGCTGATGCCGAGCAGCGCGGCGCCGCAGACGAGGAAAAGTGCCCCATAGGCGAGGGCCAGGCGCATCCGCACCGTCCGCCTGCGCACGCCACCCCCCGTGGCGCGCCTGCCCGCTGCGGTGGCTCGGCCTCCGCCCCCCGGTACTGCGGAGGGCCGTCCCGGGATCTCGCCGTCCCCCCGGCCCTCGGCCGGCCGGTGGTCTCTGTCCAACACCGTCACGGTCCCAGCATGGTCCCCGCCGAGCAACAGGAAGGTAACAGGCCCTGTTGAGCCCCTGTTACTGGCCGTGTCGTACGAACACGCCGAACCACTGTTGGCGAGGAAGGAGCCACGACATGATGGACGACGACGCCGCTCACCCCCCGATGGGTCGCAAACGCCGGCACCGGCGAGGGTCCGGTGCGGTCCTCGCTCTTGTCGGGCTGCTGGCGACCATCGGACTGCTCGCAGCCGCCTGCGGGGCCGGATCGGACCATCCGGGAGTGGCGAGCGGGGAGGTGACGACGACGGTCGGCTCCCCGACCACAAGCGGCGGCGCCTCCACCACACCGGCGTCGACCGCCGGCCCGCCTACCACGAACGCCGGTACCTCCGGCGCGTCCACGACGACCGGCTCGGGCTCCGGAGATCCGGCGTCGAACGAGGCAGCGAGGCAGGCGCAAGAGCTGCAACTGGCGCAGTGCATGCGCTCGCACGGGGTCCCCAACTTTCCGGACCCGGGCACCACGGGGGGTCTGATCCAGGCCATCGCAAGGGCTGGCATCGATGCGAACTCGCCCAGTTACCACGCGGCCCTGCAGGCGTGCCGGCAGTACACCGGCGTCGGGAACATGACGCCGGCCCAGCGGGCCGCGGATAACGCCAAGGGAGTCGAGTTCTCGCAGTGCATGCGCTCCCACGGCGTGCCCAACTTCCCCGATCCCACTACCGGTCCCACGGGTGCGCCCGCGATCAACCTTGGCCCCGAGCACATCGACCCGAGCAGCCCCGCGTTCCAAGCCGCCAATCAGGCCTGTGAGCGCATGGTGCCCGGCACCAAGTGAGCGCCCCTGTGACTGGGCCGTTTCGGAAGGGGCGCGATTAGCCTCGGCGACCGTGACGATCGAGCGCGAAGCCACCGAGACCCCGCATCGCATCGCGATCTTCACGGTCGTCGCGCTCGCGCTGCTCATGAGCTCGCTGGACGGAACCATCGTCGCCACCGCGCTGCGCGCGATCCAGCACGGCCTGCACTCCTCGATCAACTGGGCCGCCTGGGTCATCACGGCGTACTCGGTAGGCATGGTCCTCGCGCTCTCCATTTCCGGCAAGCTGAGCGACCGGTTCGGACGCAGACGGTTCTTCTTTGTCTGCGTCGTGGTCTTTGCCGGGGCATCGTTGGCCTGTGGGCTCGCCAGGAGCATCTATGTGCTGATCGCGCTCCGGGCGGTGCAGGCCGCCGGCGGGTCGGGCTTCACGCCGTCGGCAACAGGAATCATCGTGGAGAACTTCGGGTCCGTACGGGACAAGGCAGTGGGGCTCTTCGGGAGCATTTTCCCCATTGGGTCGATGATCGGGCCGATCTTCGGGGGTCTTTTCGTCTCCTACTGGACGTGGCGAGGGATCTTCTTCGTCAACGTGCCGATCGGGATCCTCCTGATCGTGCTGGGCCTGCGGTACGTGCCCCCGGACCGCGAGTCGCCGGATCCGGAGGGCCCTCCGATGGACCTGGCCGGCATGGGCATGCTCGGTGTCGGGGTCCTCGGGTCGATGTTCGGCATCAGCTATCTCGGCGAGACGGGCTCGAGCGCCTCGTCGCTGTTCTTCGTCGTTCCGATGGCGGTCGGGGTCTTCGGGCTGTATGCGTTCGCCCGCCACATCCGTCGTGTCAAGGATCCGTTCGTCGAACCGCACCTGATCGCGGGTCGCGGTTTCGGTGCGGTGAACGTGCTCAACGTGCTCTATGGCGGGGCGGTGGCCGGGCTCCTCGCGCTGGTCCCGCTCTACGCGGTCGAGCGCTACCGGATCAGCACGCTCGGCTCGGGGACGTTGCTCACCGCGGAAGCGATCGCCGTGATCGTCACATCGACGACGGCGGCGTTCGCGCTACGACGAACGGGATACCGCCGGCCGCTGTACATCGGCTCGGTGCTCACCGCGGTCGGGATGGCAGGCATCGCGATCGCACCGGTGGGGCTGTCGCCTTACGCGTGGCTGGCGACGGCCGCGTGCGTCGTCGGGATCGGCGGTGGGATCGCCTCGCCGGCAAGCCGCAACGCAGGCCTGCAGCTCGCACCCGATCGTTCGGCGGCGCTGGCGGCCCTTCGCTCCACGGGCAGGCAGGTCGGTCAGATCGCCTCTGTTGCGATCACGGCGACGATCATCGCCCAGTCGGCTGTGCCGGGCCGGCTTCAGGCGAAGGTCTATGCCGTCTTCGCCGTGGTGCTCATTGCCTTCGTACCGATCGTCGCCCGCGTCCAGGAGCACCGAGGGTCCTGGTAGCGCGTTCAGATCCCTATGACGTAGGACGTCATCGACACCGACGCGAACTGGTAACCATCGACGATCACCTCGGGGACCTGCGCGGCGGACTGGGCCAATCCGGCGAGGTAGAGGACCGGGATGAAGTGATCGGGCGTCGGTACGGCGATCCGGAAGTCCGGGTGCTGGCGCAGCTTCAGGATCGATCCGGGGTCGGTGACCATCAGCTCCCGGGCCGAGTCGTCGAAGCGCTCCGCCCAGTCGAAGCCACGCCTCTGCTGCGTGCGGTCCGCCAGCCTCAGGTTGTGCGCGACATCGCCGCTGGCGATGATGAGCACGCCCCGCTCGCGCAGCGGGGCCAGCTTCGCCCCGAGCTCCAGGTGGTATTCGAGGGGCTCTTCGGCGTTGATCGACAGCTGTACCACGGGGATGTCCGCTTCCGGGAAGGCGTGGACCAGCACCGACCAGGTCCCGTGGTCATAGCCCCAGGTGTCGCGGTCCTGGCCGATCCACGTCGGCTTGACGACCTCGGCGACTTCGGCCGCCAGGGCGGGATCGCCCGGCGCCGGATACCGGATCGCGAACAGCTCGTCCGGAAAGCCCCAGAAGTCGTGGATGGTTCTCGGCTGCGCCATGGCGGTGACCACGGAGACGTTCGTGTACCAGTGGGCCGAGATGACCAGGATCGCCTGAGGCCGCGGGACGCGTTGCCCGAAGGCCCGCCACGCCCGCGTGTAGACGTTGTCGGTGAGGGCGTTCATCGGCGTCCCGTGCCCCAGGAAGGCTGCCGGCATGGCCGTCGTATCGTTCGAGGAGGTCGACGTGGTCACCGAAGTCATCCTTGCACGTTGGCCGGGAGGGGGGTCCATCGATGAACACTGCGCAAGTCCTGCGGGTCTATGACGATCCGGGCCGAATCGCAGGTGAGCACCGGGTGCTCGTCGATCGGCTGTGGCCCCGGGGCGTGAGGAAGGAGGCCCTCGACTACGACGAGTGGCTCAAGGAGGTGGCCCCGAGCACCGAGCTCCGCCGTTGGTACGGTCACGAGCCGTCCCGCTTCGACGAGTTCGCCCGGCGATACCGGGACGAGCTCGACGAGGCCCCCGCGGCGGGGACCGTCGAGCGGCTGCGGGAGGTTGCGGACCGCCAACGGCTGGTGCTGCTCACGGCGACGCGCGACGTGGAGCACTCCGGTGCCGAGGTCCTCGCCGAGGTCATCGGCGCCGGCGGCTGACCGAGCCGGAACTCCTACACTCTTCCGCCACGACCGACCGAGGCGCGAGGGCATGGTGGAGCAACGACGTTACGGGTCACTCGAGCGAAGCGCGAAGCCGTCGGAACGACCCCGCTCTCTGCGGTCCCTGCTCGAACGGCTTCGGGGCTCGCCGCGGCTGTACCTGGCCTCGATGTCGACCCGACCGCTCAGCACCGTGTACGGATTCGACCGGGGCCAGCCCGCCGACCGGCGGTGCATCGAGACGTTCCTGGCCGCCAACGCCGGCGCCATCCGCGGGCGCTGTCTCGAGGTTGAGAGCGACGAG
>WQVT01000317.1 GCA_009785715.1 Acidimicrobiaceae bacterium
CTCAACGGAGGGGACGGCCAGCGGCTCGACCCGGCCCATGAGCCGCGGTGAGGGATTGCAGGGCAGGAAGATCGTGGCCTCACCGCGGCCGTCGGCGAACAGCTCGTTCGAGAACACCCCTCCGGCCGGACCGCTCGGGCCGATGCCCTGGGCGGCGAGGGTGGCCTTCAGCTCTCCGAGTGCACCCTGAAACCACACAAGGGCGTCACCTTCCTCGACCGTCTCGGTGATCGCCGCGGCGAGGGTGACCGGCACGTGCCGGTGCTCGATCGGCGCCGACGTCGGTGGGCTGTGGAGCAGGTTCTGCAAGGAGGTGACCGCCTCGGTCGTGCGGGCAAGGCTCGCCTCCAGCCGGGCAAGGTGGCCGGCGATCAGCTGGTTGCGCGTCTCCACATCCGTCGCGCCGAGCAGACCCTGGATCTCCTCCAGTGGCATGTCGAGGTCCCGGAACCGCCGGATGATCTGGGCGGTCGTGATCTGCTCGGGCCCGTAACGCCGGTAGCCGGTCTCCGGGTCAACCGCAGCCGGCTCCAGCAAGCCGATCTCGTGATAGTGGCGCAGCATCTTGACGCTCAGATGCGTCGCCCGGGAGAAGTCACCGATCGTCAGGGAGGAGGACACCCTCCCAGTGTGAAGCCTCCCATGGGGGGAGAGTCAACCAGCGAGGAGGCCCTTGACCCTCCCACAGGGGCAGCCCGGAGGATGGCGGAGACGCTCCCCGAGACGAAAGGAACGAGCGCATGCCGACTCAGCCCCCGGCCTCCAAGGTCACCACCGAACTCCCCCCGATCGTGGCCGAGCACATCGCGGCCGTGAACGCCTTCGACACCGACCGCATTGTCGACACCTTCGCCCCGGACGCCTACGTCAACGACAACCGCCGCGAGATCTGGGGAGCCGACGCAATCCGGAGATTCGTAGAGAAGGAGTTCGTCGGCGACCACGTCACGATGGAAGTCCGGGAGGTCATCGACAACTACGGGGACCTCATCGTGCGAGCCAGGTACGACGGGACCTACGACAAGAGCAACCTCCCCGACGAGCTCGTGATGACGAACTACTTCTCCGTACGCGACGGCAAGATCGTGAGCCTCGCCGTCGTCCGCAACCAGCCCTCCCCCTACTGAGGGTCACGGAAGGAGCCGGCGGGCGGTGACCTGCTAAGCCGGTGGCGTGCCGAACCGCGTCATCGCCATCGAAGAACACAACCTCCCACGTGACATCGCCGCAGAGGCCGGGCCGTCGTTCCCGCCGGCCTACGCCGACCCGCTCGACGACCTGGGTGAGGGCCGGCTCGGCGTGATGGACGAGGCCGGCATCGACCTGCAGGTGCTGTCCCTGGTCGGCCCCGGGGTTCAGGCGCTCGCCCCGGCCCGGTCGGCGGAGGTGTCACGCGACGCCAACGACCGCATGGCCGCGGCGTGCGCCGCGCACCCCGAACGCTTCCGGGCGTTCGCCACGCTGCCGATGAGCGACCCGCCAGCGGCCGCCGAGGAGCTGCGCCGCTGCGTCGGGGACCATGGCTTCCTCGGCGCGATGGTGCACGGCCAGACGGGCGGCCGCTGGCTCGACGACCCGGCCAACGAGCCCGTGCTCGACGCGCTCGAGCAGCTCGGGGTGCCGGTCTACCTGCACCCGGCACCGCCACCGCCCGAGGTGCTGCGCGCCTACTACTCCGGCCTCGGCGATGCCGGAGCGGCGCTGGCCACGGCGGCCTGGGGCTGGCACGTCGAATGCGGCATGCACGTGCTGCGCCTCGTCGCCACCGGCGCGTTCGACCGCCACCCAGGGCTGCGGGTCATCGTGGGGCATATGGGCGAAAACCTGCCCTTCTCGCTGGCGCGGGCCGACGAGCGGCTCGGCCCCGTCATCCACACCGAGCGGAGCGTGACCGAGACCGTGCTGGCACAGGTGTGGATCACGACCGCCGGCTACACCACGGTGCCGCCGCTGCTCTGTGCACTGCAGGTCTTCGGGGCCGAGCGGATCCTGTTCTCGGTCGACCACCCCTTCTCGGACTCGATGGTCGCCACGGCCTTCCTGCGTTCGGCTCCGATCAGCCCGGCCGATCGCGAGAAGGTGGCGTGGTCCAACGCCACCGCCGTGCTCGGTCTCGGCGCGGGCTGAGGGCCGTCGGGGCGGGATCAGTCGCCGACGGTCATCTGCTCCATCTCTCTCACGACGATCTTGTCGATCACCGACTGGATCTCCCTCGCCGGCAGGGCGACGGCCTGGGCCCAGTAGTAGATGATGAGGCTGAAGACCCCCACGATGCCGAGGTCCCACCACACGTCGCTCGAGCCGAACCACGGATGGTGCAGGTTGCCCCAAGCGCTGCCGTAGGTGATCAGACCCATCCCGATCAGATACGGAGGCAGCCAGACGGCCGCCCGCAGGTCCCAGGTGGGCTTGATCGGATTGCTCCCGCTGAGGGCATTGAAGGCGATCAGCGCGGCCCCGATGAGGATGGCGACGCCCAGCTTCCAGTCGGTCGTCCAGCCCGACCACATGATGATGTAGTTCGCCAGGATGAAGGCGACCGGGGAGAGAACCCCGGCGCCGCCCATCCGGTAGGGCCGGTGGGCCTCCGGCAGGCGCCGGCGGAAGACGCCGAGGGCCAGGGGGGCGCCCGCGTACATGAGGACACTGGCGCTCGTGATGATGCCGACCAGCGAGCTCCAGCTCGGGAACGGGAGGAAGCAAACGGCCCCGACCACGAAGGCCACGATCAGCCCGAACCACGGCACCCCTCGGGAGTCCACGCTCTCGAAGATCGGGGGGAAGTACCCGTTGCGGGAAAGCCCGAAGGAGACCCTGGACGTGGCGGTCGCGTAGATGAGCCCCGTTCCGCCCGGGGAGACCACGGCGTCGACGTAGAGGATGAACGCCAGCCAACCGAGGGATGCCGCGCTCGCCACCTGCGCCCAGGGGCCGGTGAAGGTGGAAGCCACGTGGCTCCACGCCCCGTGCATCACCGAGGCGGGCAGCGCCCCGATGAACACCACCTGCAGGGCGACATAGAGCACGATCCCGATCACCACCGAGCCGATGACCGCCCGCGGGAGGTTCCGCTGGGGATTCTTTGCCTCGCCGGCCAACTGGTCGGCCTGCTCGAAACCGAGGTAGGCGAAGACGATGCCGCTGGTCGATACGGCGGCCAGAATGCCCTTGGCACCGTAGGGATTGAACCCGCCCAACGCGGTGAAGTTGCCACCGTGGAAGTTCGAGATCCCCACCACGAACAGCGTCAGAAGGGGAACGCCGACCTTCCACCAGGTGATGGTGGAATTGGTGTTGGCGAGCATCCGGATCCCCAGCATGTTGACGGCGACCAGGACCGCCATCAGCACGATGGCGATGACGAGTCCCCACCCCTCCACGTTTCCGGCGGAGTTCATCCAGTGCTTCGCCCAGGACCAGTGTTGGGCATATTGGATGGCCGCCAAGACCTCGATCGGGGCGACCGTCGCCGCCTGGAGCCAAGAGAACCAGCCAAAGCTGGCCCCGGCAAGGCCGCCGAAAGCATAGTGAGGAAATCTCGCCGTCCCCCCGGACACCGGGTACATGCCCCCCAACTCGGCGTGGACCAGACCCAGGATGAGCACGGCCACGCCGCCGATGCACCACGAGATGATGGCGGCAGGACCGGCGGCATGGATGCCTTTCCAGGCGCCGAAGAGCCAGCCCGATCCGATGATCGAGCCCACGGACGCCCACATCAGCCCGACCATCCCGATCTCCCTGCGCAGGGACCGCGAAGTAGGCGGTGTAACTGATCTGACGCTTTCGGTAACGGACATCTCTGTCCTCCCTCCTGCACCTATGTCAGGATGTCAATCTCCCCCCGCGCGAATAATACGCCTCGACGCGCAAAAGTAAAATCATCGCCATCCGTTGACACAAGCTTCACAGAGCCCTAACGAAAGCGATGCAATCCTGTCAGCTGGGCGAAAGGATGGTTCATGGCTCGCTTAGCCGTGCTTCCGGACGGAGCGGCTGGAACAGCTCGATCGGGTTCCCGGAAGGGTCCTCGATGAGGGCCTGTCGCCCGCCGACCCCGTCCATCACGTCGCTGCGGAAGCGGACCCCGGACTGGTGGAGCCGCGCGGCTACCTCCGTGATGTCGTCGACCTGGATGGCAAAGCGATTCCAGCCTCCGGGCTCGGGAATGCTGCCGTCGGGCAGGA
>WQVT01000318.1 GCA_009785715.1 Acidimicrobiaceae bacterium
CACCAGGGGACCCGCCTGATCCCCGCCGACTTCCTCGGCTTCGTCGAGGCGAGCCACGAGGTCGGTTCCCACCAGGACCTCCTGACGGCCAACTTCATCGCCCAGACCCAGGCCCTCGCCTTCGGCAAGACCCGGGAGGAGGTGGAGGCCGAGGGGGTGCCGGCGCACCAGGTGCCCCACCGCGTCTTCGCCGGCAACCACCCCACCACCACGATCCTCGCCCAGAGACTGACGCCCCGGGTGCTCGGAGAGCTGGTCGCCCTCTACGAGCACAAGGTGCTCACGCAGGGCGTGATCTGGGGGATCAACTCCTTCGACCAGTGGGGCGTGGAGCTCGGCAAGGAGCTGGCGCAGGCGATCGTCCCCCAGCTGTCGGCACGCGTCGAGCCTCCGCTCGAGCACGACGGCTCCACCAACGCCCTTATCCGCCGCTACCGCGCCGCCCGAGGACACTGACGGCCCCGGAAGGCCCGAGTAGGTCTTAGAAAGACAGCGCCGCGTCCCGCCCCGGTCGCCGGACGTGCCCGTGTGGGTGTCCTCCCCGCGTCACGCGCACCATGTCGGCCGACGTGGCCTGCTGGCCATAGCTGTCGAACACCGTCAGGGTGACCGAATACTCGCCCGGCTGGGCGAAGACGTGGTGCGCCACCGGCCCGGTCGCGCTCGCCCCGTCACCGAAATGCCACAGGTACGACCTGATCGTCCCGCCGTTCTCGAACGACGTCGAGCCGTTCACCTGGAGCGGCGCGTCGGGCAACGCCCCCTCCTGGGCGGTGAACGCGGCAACCGGTGACGCCGGCTGGCGCACCGTCACCGGGCGCGGGGCGTCGGGCGTGAACACGGAGGTCTGTGGGGTGAGGGCGAACGTGTAGGCGAGCGGCTCGCCGGTGCGGTTCGGCGGGATCGTCACCGTGTGGACAGGTGAGGACGCGGCGGCGAGGTCGAGCGCCGGTTGTGACGAGAGCTCGAAGCCGGCCGTCGTCGAGGACCGGAGCGTGACCGTCCCCCCGCTGGCGGGAACGAAGGCCGGCGAGGCGTCGAGCAGTTGTGGCGTCGGCGGGTTCAGGTCCTGGGCGAGGTCCTGGTCCTGACCGACGTCGACGGCCACGCCTCTGGCGAGGGTCACCGGTGGGTCGGTCACGCTCACCCATTGCGTCTCGACGCTGCTCACCCCGCCGAGCGAGGTGTTCCACACGAGACTGTCCCGCAGCGGGGGCATGGTCGGGGTGAACCCGGGCGGGTGCAGATAGGACAGGGCGTAGACACCGCCCCCCGAGGTGAACGCCGCGATGTTGCCCGGGGGCAGGCCGCGACCGGGCGGGACGTCGTCCGCCTGCAGGGCATCGGATTCTTGAATCGCGGTGGCCTGTTGGCCCGTGCCGGGGCTGAGGTCGCACACCGAGACGGCGGCCCCCGCCGGAAACACCGCGTTGCCGAATCCGCAGCGATCCCCCGAGGTGACGTAGCGCTGGAGGGCCTGGCCCGTGTCGGACATCGTCTGGGGCATCGGCAGGCCACCTCCCTCGGTCTGGAGGTCGTCGCCGATCCCGAAATCGGAGATCTGGATGTTCGCGTTCTGGGGGGTGATGGCCACCTCGACCCGGTTGAGGCGCGACTCCGTCGTGATCCCGCCGTAGGCCAGGTTGCGGTCCAGCGCATCGTGGAAGCGGTAGGTCAGCGTGAAGGCCACGCGGGTCCGCCGTCCGGCGCAGTCGGACATCACCGTGTTGCCGTTGGTGTCCTCCTGGTCGAGCAGGCCGCTGAACTGGAACAGGTGCTCGTCGGGGTCGGTCGCTGGTGAAGCCGGGGTCCGGAAGGACGCCTGATCCGGCGAGCCCTGGATGACGAACGTGCCGAACCCCGGCTGCGGGCTTGCGTCGGTGCCGCAGCTGGGCACGACCCGCACCCCGAGGCCGTTGACCATGCCCGAGATCCCGTTTCCGGCCGAGCCGGGGAGCAGCCAGTTCGGCGCCCAGTGGCCGGAGCCCGTGACGAACGCGAAGACGGGCTGGATCGAGCCGGGTGCGGTGGGCGCGATGGGCCACTCGCCGGCGATGAGCCCCGAACCGGTGTAGTCGCGTCCCCGGCTCACGCCCAGGGAGGAGTTCACCGAGATCCAGTAGATGGTGTACGCCGTCACCACCACGATGTCGCCGTTGGCCATCAACCCGCGGCGCTGCGTCGCCTCAGGCGTCCGGCTGACCGTGCTCTCGTCGGCCCGGTAGATGAGGGTGTTCAGGTTCGAACGCGGCGCGATCGAGAAGCAGCTGTAGTTGTAGACGGCGACCGTTGCTCCGGGGACAGCGAGCGGATAGCTGCGGAAGTTCGAGCGGGAACAGTTCGGATAGGGGAAGTTTTGGAACCACACGGCCCGCAGCGGCGCGGCCGCCGATGCCACCGGGACGAGCAGGCCGACGACCATCACGGCAGCGATCAGGAAGCCCACGGCTATCCGGACCCTGTCCGTGATAGATCGTCGTGCAATCGAGGACGGCACGGGGACGGCGCCTCCGGGGTCTAGGAGGCGTCAGCGCCCACCACGGCCGAATTATAAGGGCCGGGAGCTAGGGGAGCTTCGCCAGCTCCTCGAGCTCGGATTCGGACAGCTGCCAGTCACCCGACTTGGCGTTGGCGATCACCTGCTCGGCCTTCGTGGCCCCGGCGATCACGGAGCTGACGGGGGGTCGGGAGGCGAGCCCGCTGATCGCCAGCTCGAGCAACGTGTGCCCGCGCTGCTTGGCGAAGTCGGCCAGCGCCTCGATCCGGTCGTAGGTCGCCTCGGTGATCTCCCGACCGTCCATGCGGGTGCCGGTCGGGCGCTCCTGGTCGCGCCCGTACTTGCCGGTGAGCAGGCCGTTGGCCAGCGGGAAGAACGGCAGGACGCCGATGCCGAAGGTGTCGGCCGCCGGCAGGAGCTCCTTCTCGGCGTCACGCTGGAGCAGGCTGTAGTGGTTCTGTGCCGAGATGAAACGCTCGTTGTGATTGGTGCGGGCCAGCCATTCGGCGTCGGCGATCTGCCACCCCGTGAGGTTGGAGCTGCCGATGTAGCGCACCTTGCCCTCTTTGACCAACTCATCGAGCGCACCGAGCGTCTCGGCCATCGGCGTGACCCCGTCGGGGCGGTGCAGTTGGTACAGATCGATGTAGTCCGTCTGCAGGCGGCGCAGGCTGGCCTCCACGGCCTGGCGGATGTAATGGCGGGAGGCGCGGGCGCGCGGAGGGTTGTCGCTCATCGGCGACCCCCACTTGGTGGCGATCACGGCCTCGTCACGGCGTCCCTTGAGCAGTTCACCGAGGATGGTCTCGGATTGGCCGCGTCCGTACACGTCGGCGGTGTCGAAGAGGTTGATCCCCTGCTCGAGGGCGGTGTCGACCACGGCCCGCGAGTTCTCCAGGTCCATTCGCCACCCGAAGTTGTTGCAGCCGAGGCCGACGACGGACACAGTGAGGCCGGAACGGCCAAGTTGGCGGTAGTGCATGCCGTAGAGCCTGCCAAATCCTGCCCGCCTAACGTGAATTGTGGACAAGGTTGGTGAAAGAATGCGCTTGATGTCAGGCAGCGACGTGGTGGGAGGGGACCTGCCCGTATGACCGACACCAGCGTTGCGCCGACCGGCGGCGCACCGGATCGCCAGCCGGGATGGATGAAACCCGGTCGCTCGTCGGCGGGGACCAGTCCCGACCTTCCCGAGAACCTCGGCTACCGGATCAAGCGGACGCTGCTCGGCCCGCCGCTCGTCAGCGAGCAGTTGCACGGCGAGCGCCTGAGCAAGCCCGTGGCCCTGGCCGTGCTCTCCTCCGACGTCATGTCCTCCTCCGCGTACGGCACCGAGTCCGTCCTGCGGATCCTGATCCCCGCAGCCGGTCTCGGTGCGTTCCGTCTGATCACCCCGGTGACGGTGCTGCTGCTCGTCGTGCTGACCGTCGTCGGCTCCTGCTACCGGGACGTCGTCAAGACCTATCCCGTCTCGGGCGGGTCGTATGTGGTCAGCCGGGAGAACTTCGGCTACGCCGCGGCCCAGATCCCCGGCGCCGCCCTGCTCTGCAGCTACACGCTCACCGTGGCCGTGTCGATCGCGGCCGGCGTGAACGCACTGAGCTCGGCGTTTCCGGCGCTGGCTCCCTACCAGGTCGAGTTCTCGGTCGGCTTCGTGCTCCTGCTCGCCTACG
>WQVT01000319.1 GCA_009785715.1 Acidimicrobiaceae bacterium
GGGCTCCTCAAGCGGGTCAATGCGGAGGGCGGGATGGGCCCGTCGCGCTGGGTCCACGCGGACTACACGATGCTGTCCGCCCACCGCTGGGTGGAACAGATCGAGGCCCGCCGGGGGGAGTCGCTCCGGCACTACCCCCGCTTCGCGGTCCTGCAGACCTGGCGCTGTCTGTCGCCGCCGCCGTGCGACAACACCCTGGTGCTCTGCGACGCGTCGACGATCGACAGGCGAGACTGCATCGTCTTCGACGCGGCGATGCGTCAGCCGTACGACGTGCCCGGCAACGTCTTCGAGTCGCAATTCTCCCGTTTCAACCCGGACCAGCGTTGGCACTATTTCTCCGACCTGGGGCCGGACGAGATGATCATCTTCAAGGGTTTCGACAGCGATCCTGCCCGCGACGCGCAGCCATTCCACAACTCGATCGACCTACCCGGTCCCGGCGCCGCTCCGCGAGTCAGCGTGGAAGCGAGGTTCTTCGCCTTCTTCGACTGAGGGTCAGTGGAGGTAGCGCTGCCAACCCGGCGGGACCCGGCCGGCCGGCCCCGGCACCGGTTGGTCGAGGGGCCGGTGCGCGGGAGGCGCCAGTTCCGGGCCGTCGTAGAAGTCCTCGGTGGTGTAGCTCCAGAACCAGGTCTCACCGGGCTCGAAGCTCTGGATGATCGGGTGGCCCGTCTCCTTGGCGTGGAGGGAGGCGTGCTGTGAGGGCGAGGTATCGCAGCAGCCGATATGGCCGCACACCGCGCAGCGGCGCAGGTGGAGCCACCAACCTCCATGCTCGAGACACTCCACGCAGCCGCTGCCACTCGGGGGCACCGAGGGATCGATTTCGGGATCTGTGCTCACTGCACGCCTTCCTTTTTGAGGTTTTGGCCCACCAGGGGAAGCCGGACCTGGAAACGGGTGTCGCCCGGAACCGACTCGACCCGGAGGTCACCGTGGTGCTTGTTGACGACGATCCTCCAGGAGATGTCCAGGCCGAGGCCCGTCCCTTCGCCGACCGGCTTCGTCGTGAAGAACGGCTCGAAGATCCTGGGACGGATTGCCGGATCCACCCCGGGCCCCGTGTCGCCGATCTCCACAAGGAGACTTTCCCCTTCACGGGCCGTTCGCAAGAGAAGCGTCCCGACGCCCCCGGACTTTGCGTCCATGGCGCCAAGCGCATTGTCGATCAGGTTCGTCCAGACCTGGTTCATCTCCGCCGCATAGACCTCGACCGGTGGGAGGCTGCGATCGTATTCCTTGACGACGGTGATGCCGGGCCCGATCTTGCGGCCCATCATCAGCAACGTGCTGTCGATCAGCTCGTGGACGTCGACGGTCTGCACGGGGGCGCGGTCCATCTGCGAGTACTGGCGGGCGGCGTCGACGAGACCAGAGATCCGGTTCGTCGAATCCTCGATCTCGTTCATCAACAGCTCGGTGTCGACGGTGTAGTTGAGCCATCCCAGCGCGCCCCGCAAATCCGCGCCGTGCGCCTCCTCGACCGTGGCGGCGACCTTGTCGAGGAACTCCTCGCCGAGCCCCCCGGCCACGAAGGTCGAGGCCATTTCCCAGCCCCCGGCCACCCCATGGTCCTCGAGCCAATCCGAGAGGCGGTCCTCTCGGTCGGCGGTCTCGAGCGGCGTCAACGCCGGTACTTTGCCCACCTTTGCGACCGCCTCCTCCTGGAGGGAAACGACCGCCTCGAGCGCGTCGCGATCGAGCGAGCCGTCCGCCAGGGCGGACAGCTTGCGCCGCATGGCCGCCACCCGCTCGCGGAGGGTGGACGTGGCGCGCACGGCGGCCGACGCCGGGTTGTTGAGCTCGTGGGTGAGCCCGGCGGAGAGCGTCCCGAGGGCGAGCAGCCGCTCCCGGTCGCCCAGCACCTGCCTGGCGTTCTGGACCCCGAAGAACAGCCCCTCCAGCAGGTGCACGGCCATCGGGAACCACTCGTGCATCAGCTTCGAGAACTCGGCGGCGCCGAGCGTGAAGAAGCGGGAGGGTGCGGTGACGCGCATCGAGTTCCGGTACGTCTGCGGCACCCGGTCGCCCAGATAGGCATGCCATGCGCCCGAATAGGCCCCGACCTGGGTGGAGGTTGCGACGTCGACGTCGTCCTGCCCGACCCGCTGCGAAAGGATCAATGCGCCCTCGAGCATCACGAAGAGGCACTCGGCCGGTTCGCCCTCCCGGAAGATCCACCCCGGCTCGAACCAGCGAACCTCGCCCTCCCGGCACAGCCACTCGAGCTGGTCGTCGGAGAGGGACTCGAACAGGAACAGCCGGCGCAGCTCGTCGGGACTGCAGGTTCCGCTCCGTACGGGCGGTGATTCAGATGGGGGGTCGTTCGACATGCAGCATCCTCCTCAGCTCGGCATTCACTGTTTCGCCAGGTAGCGGTGGACAAGCATCACCGCCATCGCCCCCTCTCCCACGGCCGACGCGACCCGCTTGGCCGAATCGGCGCGGACGTCGCCGGCGACGAAGACCCCCGGAATGCTCGTCTCCAGGTGGTACGGCGGGCGGTCGACGGTCCAGGCGGGCAGCTCGAACCCCGCCGCCTCGAGGTCCGGCCCGGCGACCACAAAGCCACGGGAGTCGCGCACGACGACCCCGTCCAGCCACTCGGTGCAGGGTGAGGCCCCGATGAAGACGAAGACCGCGTGGGCATCCACCTCCTCCGTCTCCCCGGTCGTGTTGTCGAGGAGGGTGAGGGACTCGAGGTGGCCGTTGCCCGACGCCCCCGACACCTCGGTGCCGGTCCGCACAGTGACGTTGGGCAGGGCCCGGATCTGCTGGATCAGGTAGTACGACATCGACGACTCGAGGGAGGCCGAACGCACGAGGATGGTGACCGAGCGCGCCCGCCGGGCGAAGTAGACGGCGGCCTGACCGGCGGAGTTGGCGCCGCCGACGATGTACACGTCGGTCCCCTCGCAGTCGGCGGCCTCGCTGACCGTCGATCCGTAGTAGACGCCCCGCCCGGTCAACTCCGCCACGCCGGGCGCGTTGAGCTGGTTGTAGGCGACGCCGGTGGCGAGGACCACGGCGTGGGCGTCGATGGCCGACCCGTCGGCGAAGCGGATGGTCCGCGCCGATCCGTTGACCTCGATGCCGACGACCTCCCGGGCGGTGATCAGCTCCGCCCCGAACTTGACGGCCTGCCTCCGGGCCCTCTCCGTCAGCTGCGAGCCGGAGACCCCGTCGGGGAAGCCGAGATAGTTCTCGATGCGCGAGCTCTGGCCGGCCTGCCCACCGGCCGCCAGCCGCTCGACGAGCACGGTGTGCAGTCCCTCGGAGGCGCCGTAGACGGCGGCGCCGAGCCCCGCCGGCCCGCCACCGATCACCACGAGGTCGTAGAAGGCCTCGGCCGGCTTCGTCGCGAGCCCCACCCTGGTCGCCAGATCGGCGTCACTCGGCTCCACGAGCAACTGGCCCTCTGCGGTGATGATCACCGGGAGCCTGCGGTCGTCGAGCCCGGCCGCCGCCAGGATCCGTGCACCCTCCGGCTCGTCGCAGAGGTACCAGCGGTAGGGCACCTGGTTGCGTCCGAGGAACTCGCGGACCGCCGAACAGCGCGCCGACCACTGATGACCGACGACCTTGATGGCCGGCACCGGCCGGCGGTCGCTCGTCTTCCATGCGGCCAGCTGGTCGTCGAGGACCGGGTAGAGCTTCTCCTCGGGCGGGTCCCACGGCTTCAGGAGGTAGTAGTCGAGGTCCACGACGTTGATGGCTTCGATGGCCGCGCTGGTATCCGCGTAGGCCGTCAACAGGATCCGCCGGGCGGCGGGGAAGAGGTCCATCGCCTGCTCGAGGAACTCGATCCCGTTCATCTGCGGCATGCGGTAGTCGGCGAGCAGCAGCGCCACCTGATCGCCCCGCAGCTTGAGCTCGCGGAGCGCCTCGAGTCCCTCCGCGGCGGACTCGGCCCGGACGATCCGGTAGTCGCCGCCGTAGCGGCGGCGCAGGTCACGCGCGACGGCGCGGGAGACACCCGGGTCGTCGTCGACCGTCATGATGGCCGTGCGCTCGGGCGCCGCGGGGGTCACCGTGCGCCCGGGGGTCACACTCACAACCAAAGCCTACGGGGCGAGGGTGGGGCTGGCGGCGGGCTATTTCGGGGCCGGCGGGGGGCGGCTGGCGTACATCGGTCACCTGTCAAGGACTTGCTCA
>WQVT01000320.1 GCA_009785715.1 Acidimicrobiaceae bacterium
AGGAACAACAGCCATGGGCAGCATCCAACTGAAGGACGTGCGCAAGGCGTTCGGCGCCGTCAGCGTCATCAACGGCATCAACCTCAACATCAACGACGGAGAGTTCGCCGTCTTCGTCGGCCCCTCCGGCTGCGGCAAGTCGACCGCGCTGCGGATGGTCGCCGGCCTCGAGGACATCAGCGACGGCGAGCTGAAGATCGACAACGAGGTTGTCAACGACCTCGCGCCGCGGGAGCGTGACATCGCGATGGTGTTCCAGAACTATGCGCTCTACCCGCACCTGACGGTCCGCCAGAACCTGGCCTTCCCGCTGAGCCTCGCGAAGGCTCCGAAGAGCGAGATCGAGACGAAGGTCGCCGAGGCGGCGCGGATCCTCGAACTCGAGCCGCATCTCGACCGCAAGCCCGCCAACCTCTCCGGCGGCCAGCGCCAGCGGGTCGCGATGGGACGCGCGATCGTCCGCAGCCCGAAGGCGTTCCTGATGGACGAGCCGCTCTCGAACCTCGACGCCAAGCTGCGGATCCAGATGCGCACCGAGATCTCACGGCTGCAGAAGCGCCTGCACGTGACGACGGTCTATGTCACCCACGACCAGACCGAGGCGATGACGCTCGGAGACCGCGTCGCCGTGCTGCGGGGCGGAGTGTTGCAGCAGTACGGGCCGCCCCAGACCCTCTACGACTACCCGGACAACCTCTTCGTGGCCGGGTTCATCGGCTCGCCGGCGATGAACTTCGTGGAGGCCGAGCTCTCGGAGAACCGGCTGCACACCCCCTTCGGCGACGTCACCCTGCCCGACGAGGAGCGCCGGGCGGTGGAGCAGCAGAACGGCGGGGCCCGCAACCTGATCATGGGCATCCGGCCGGAGAACTTCGAGGACGCCTCGTTGATCTCCGAGAGCCAACGGGGACGGGGCATCACCTTCACCACCCCGATCGACGTCGTCGAGTCGATGGGCTCCGACGTCTACGCCCACTTCACGCTGAAGTCCGGGCAGGCCCAGTCGAGAGAGCTGGCCGAACTGGCCGAGGACTCGGGGTCTGCCGACACCCTGGCCGGCGGCACCTCGGTCGTGGCCCGGCTCTCCGCCGAGACCAAGATCAAGGAGGAGGAGCAGGCCACCCTGTGGTTCGAGACCTCCAAGCTGCACCTCTTCGACGCCCAGACGGGTCTCAACGTCCTCGGCAAGGCCCGGCACCCGGGGGAGCAGGAGGCCCCGTCTACCCCCTCAGCTCCCGCTGAAGCCGGCTGATCACCTCGTCGTTCCAGTCGTGGGTGCGTATCAGCCGGTAGCGCTCGCCCACGACGCGGAGGTAGGCCTCGACCTCCGTGCGTCGCCCGATCAGGTTCGCCGCCCGCAACATGCGGACCACGCGGCGGTATTCGTCCACGTACCACCGCGCAGCGACCTCCTGCCGGGTCAGGTACCGCTTCTCCTGCTGCATCAGCCGGAAGCCCCACGCCTCCACGGTCTCCGATAGCTCGGCCCAGTTCCAGGCGTTCACGACGATGAGCGTGGCCTGCGCCTCCCGGGGCAGGGGCACGCGCTCGGTGAAGAGGCGCTCGTAGTCCTTCAGGATCAGGTCGCTCGGCATCCGGATCCCTTCGGTGCCGAGCTTGGTCCGGACTTCGGTGATCTCGGCCTCGATGCTGCCCCAGCCGAGGGCCCGGGCGACCGACACCCGATGGTGACCGTCCCGCACGAAGTGGATGTCGCCGACCCGGTAGACCGAGATCGGCGGCATCGACGCCCCCCGTCGCTGCGCGGCGGCCATCCGCTGCCATCGCTCACGCGATCGGCTCGAGGTCGGCCGGAACTCCCGGTCGAAGTCCCGGCCGCGATCGACGCTGCCGACGATCGAGGCGAGGGTGATCACGGCCACCCCGAGGTAGTGCTCACCCACCATCCCGAGAGCGGCGACCACCTCGTCGAAAGGCAGCACCACGCTGACGTCGTCCGGTTCCCGCCGCAATCGCTGGGCGAGGCGGGCGAGCACCTGCCGGCGCCGCATGCGCTGGAAGTCGTCCTCGGCATCGGCGCTCGGGAAACCGGTCGATCGCGGCACGGTTGCCTAGGAGGACGTGGAGAGGGGCTCGGGATCCAGCTGGATCAGGCGGTGGTCGAACACGTTCACGACCCTGGTCGTTCCGAGACGGCGCTCGCGCGGCCGGCCGAGCGGGTTGACGTGGCCGTGGAGGAGAAGCTGCGGGCCTATGGCTCCGACGAGGCGGTGATAGCAGTCGAAGCCCTGGTGGGGCGGGTCCTCGGCGTCACCCACACCCTTCGGAGCGGCGTGGGTGACGAGGATGGTCACCCGGAGCCCGTGACGGACCGCCTGCCACCGCGCCCGGCGGATGAGTCGCCGCACCCGGCGGGCCTGCTGGCGCTCCGTGTACTGGTTCGGGCCAGCCCGGTAGCGGGGCGAGCCCCCGAGACCGGCCACGGCGACGCCGGACACCTCGACCACGCGCCCGTCGGCGTTGATCGTCCCCGCCGGCCAGGGCGGCTCGCTGACGAAGCCGGCGCGCACCACCAGCCCTTCCCGCGTCGACCGGTACCCGGAGAGGTCGGGGTCGTGGTTCCCGGGGACGAAGACGGTGGGCGCACCGCTCGCATCGGCCAGGTGCCCGAGCGTCTCGAAGGGGACGTCCCCGCACCCGACGATCAGGTCGGGTGCCAACTCCCGCAGATCCGCGGAAGAGAGGCGGTCGTCCACCTCGTCCGAGAGAGCCAACAGGCGCACCATGGAACAGATACCCCACTGACCCTTGCCGCCATTCGTGCTTCGATGTCACATCAGGCTCCCGCTGCGGGTCTCTGTAGCTGAGAGGTCCCCAGTCGCGCGGCAGGAAGGAGCCGAGATGGCGCGGATTCCTGGAGTATCGAAGGCCAATGCCGGACCGGTCGTCCGGCTCACCTACCGGTTCGGCCCACGGATGATGAGAAAGCTCACCGGACGGGATCCGGAGCGGGGCAACGGGTTGGAACCGATGGAGATCTGGGCATACGCGCCGAAGATGATGATCGCCCTGGGCAGGTTCAACCAGGGCATCCGCAAGGGCAAGAGCGTCGACGAGCGGATCCGGAACCTCATCGAGCTCAAGGGGGCGCAGATGATCGGCTGCGAGTACTGCGTCGATCTCGGCTCGCAGATCTGCCGCAACTCCGGCTTCCGGGACGAGGAACTGCTCGCCCTTCCGAACTACCGCACGAGCGACCTGTTCACCGAAGCGGAGAAGGTCGCCCTCGACTATGCCGCCGCCGTGATGCGTACCCCGGTGGAGGTCACCGACGAGCTCTTCCGGCGCGTGCAGCAGCATTTCAGCGACCGGCAGATCGTCGAGATGACGGCATTCCTGACGCTCGTCAATACCAACCGGTTGAACGCCGCATTCGGGATCGGCTCCGCGGGGTTCAGCGACGGCATGGTCTGCCTGGTCCCCGACCGCCCATCCCTGCCGACGCTGACCGCGGTCCCCGCATCAGGCTCCGATTCGGCCTGAGGTCCTCACCGCGGCGGGCCCAAGCCTCAGATCAGTGTCCCGTTCACGAACAACGGGATCATGTGTGCGGCCACCCAGAGCTCGACCACAATCAGTGGGACCAGCAGCGGCCAGGGTGCCTTCCGGAGCAATGGGATTGCCAGGACGATGAAGGCCTCGGGGCGGTAGACGCTCTCCTCGCCGCCGGCGACGTAGGGGACGAGCCACACGCCGATCGCCGCCATCAGGAAGCACAGGTCGAAGGCGTCGATGCGGTCGGTGAGCCAACGCGAGAACCCGCCGAGCCAGTAACGCGGAGCACCGGCGACGGCCATCCCGTTGGTGCCGGCAGAAACGGGGCCCATGCCCTCCTCGGTCGCCCCGGCGACGTGCAGACGACTGCCGCGGGCGAAGAAGAGGACCGTCAACCCGGCCGCACCGACCACGATCAGAAGCGTGAGCAGCGTCTGGGTCGCCTCAATGTGGAGGGAGGAGGGCGTGGACCCTCCGAAATGAAACGCGGGCGAGATGTGCTTCTTGAGGGTGGCGAGTGGGTTGTTGGCTCCCACCCCGTACTTGCTCGTCGCTATGAAGTAGCCGTCCCAGATGCCGACCGCCAGCCACTGGTGGAGGAGCACCGCGCCGAATCCCATCGCAGAGCCCAGCGCCCCA
>WQVT01000321.1 GCA_009785715.1 Acidimicrobiaceae bacterium
CTCGGCATCAACATGCCGGCCCGTTCGGTGGTCATCGAGAAGCTGACCAAGTTCACCGGCGAACGGCACGAGTTCCTGACTCCCGGCGAGTACACCCAGCTTACGGGACGGGCGGGGCGGCGGGGGATCGACGAGGTCGGCTACGCCATCGTCCCCTGGTCGCCGTTCGTCGCATTCGAGCAGGTGGCCAGCCTCGCCGGGGCGCGCAGCTACACGCTCACGAGCAGCTTCCGCCCGACGTACAACATGGCGGCGAACCTGGTCCGCCGCTATCCCCCCGACCTCGCCCACCACCTGTTGAACCTGTCCTTCGCCCAGTACCGGACCGACAGCGACATCGTGCGGCTGGAGACCCTGCTCGAGCGGACGCGGGGGAGCGTCGCCAACCTCGAGGCCGCGGCGTCCTGCGAGCGCGGCGATGCCGTCGAGTACCGCAGCCTGCTGCGGGCGAGCGAGGAGGCCGCCCGCCAGCGCCCGTCGGGCACGGCGATCGTGACGGCCGCCCTGGAGCGGGTCCGCCCCGGCGACGTCCTGATCGTCCCGGGCGGCAAGTCGGGTGGACGCGTCGCCGTGCTGTCGACCATCCGGCGCCGTGGCGGCGACATCCGGGTGAAGGCGATCACCCCCGATCGGCGGGTGCTCTCGCTCGGGCCGCGGGACTTCCTCGCCCCCCCGGACGTCGTCGGGCGTGTCCGTCTCCCGGCGCCCTTCGCGCCCAACAACCAGGGCTTCCAGCGCCACGTCGCCTCCGCGCTGATCGCCGCCCCGCTGGCATCCACCCGCCCTGCCGCCGCGGACGACGGTGAGGCCGACGGCGATGTGAGTGGCCGGCGGGGTGGCCGCTGGCGGGGGGAGGTTGCGATGGCCACCGCAGCCGAGGCGGCGTCGCACCCCGTGGCCGGCTGCCCCGACGCCAGGGCCCACCTCCGCGCCCTCGACCGCCTGGACCGCATGACGCGCGAGGCGGAGCGCCTCGAGCGGCGGATCAAAGGGCGGACCGATTCCCTCGCCCGCCAGTTCGACCTCGTGCTCGGCGTGCTCGGGTCGTGGGGCTACGTGGACGGCTGGGCGCTGACGCCGAGAGGTGAGCGCCTGGCGCGTCTGTACCACGAGGAGGACCTCCTGATCGCCGAGTGCCTGGACACGGGGCTCTTCGACGATCTCAGCCCGGCGGAGCTGGCGGGGCTCTGCTCGGTGTTCACGTTCGAAGCCCGGGGCCAGGCCATGCCGGACCGCTCGTTCCCGACCAGCCGCCTGCGCGACCGGTGGACGAGGGTCGAGCGTCTTGCGGCACGGCTCGGTGGTATCGAGGACACGGCCGGCCTTCCCCTGACCCGCCAGCCTGATCCCGGCTTCGTCGCCCCGGCGTACGCCTGGGCCGGGGGGGCCGAGTTCTCGGGGATCCTGGCCGATCAGGAGATCTCCGGCGGCGACTTCGTCCGCAACGTCAAACAGCTGATCGATCTGCTCCGCCAGATCGGCGACCTGGCCCCCGACCCGGCCACGTCCGACGCCGCCGACGAGGCCGCCGACGCCCTCTTCCGGGGGGTCGTGGCGGCGTCGTCGGTGGTCGCCACGTGAGTCCGGCGCCGGCCCGCCACGACCGCCAGGGGGTGTCCCCCACCCCCTGGACGCCGGCCCCGTAGGCTCACCGCCGGCATGAGTTACCTGGACGGACCCGCGGGCCCAGCCGGCCCCTACGTCATCGAGGAATGGACCGACGACGAGGAAGACATCCTCTGCCGGTACTTCACCAACCTCGAGGGCCCTGTCTTCGCACTGGTCAACCTCCCGGAGGTGGTCAAGGGGGCGCTATTCGCCCGCTACTCCCGTTCCGCCAAGAGCCTCCGCCGGCTGTTCCTCGACGAGTTCGTCGGCGACCTCGACGTGACCGGGGACCAGAGCATCGACGCCACCGTCGGCCTCGCCCGGGCCGAGGAGCTCTACGAGCGGATCTTCTTCGAATACGGGGATGACTCGGTGGCCCAGCTCGGAGGGGTGCACCTGGCCTGCGAACAGGCGTCGAACCTGTTGACGAAGGTGCTCGAGTGGGGCCGGCTGATGTCGTACATGGAGAAGTCCACCCGCTACGTGGCCTACGACGCCCGGCTACCCAACGGTCGGTACCGCTACTTCCGCGACCCGACCATCCTCGAGTCGCCTCTCGGCGCCCGCTACGTCGGCGACATGGACCGCATCTTCGACCACTACGCCGAGCTCCTCCCGGTGCTGCAATCCTGGTTCGCCGAGCGGTACCCGAAGCAACAGGGGGATTCCGACTTCGTCTGGCGCCAGTCGGTCCGGGCCAAGGCGTATGACGCCCTGCGCGGCATCCTGCCCGCGGCAGCCATGTCCAACCTCGGGATCTACGCCTCGGGCCAGGCCTACGAGTCGCTGATCCTGCGGATGCGAGCGCATCCTCTGGCCGAAGCCCGCACCTATGCCGACCTGATGCTGACCGAGCTGCGCAAGGTCATCCCTTCGTGGGTGCGGCGGGTGGACGTCGAGGATCGGGGCCGGGCCTGGTCCGAATACCTGGAGCGCAATCACGCAGCCATGCGGAAGCTCAGCTCGGAGCTGTTCGGCGACCCTCCGACTGGCGTCGAGGCCGAGCCCGGAGGCGGGCCAACCGTCTCCCTCCTCGACTTCGACCCTGAAGCTGAAGTGAAGGTCGTTGCAGCCATGCTGGCCCCGCACACGCATCTTCCTGAACGTGAGGTTGAGACTCGGGTCGCCGGGATGTCCGTCAGGGAGCGGATGGCCGTGGTCCGCGCCTACGCGGGGGAGCGCACGAACCGCAGGCTTCGACCGGGGCGGGCCCTCGAGCGAACGTCCTACCGGTTCGAGATCGTCTCCGACTATGGTGCCTTCCGGGACCTCCAACGCCACCGGCTGCTCACCATCGAGTGGCAGGACCTATCCCCAGCCCACGGCTATACCCTGCCGGCTGCCGTCGTCGCGGCGGGCGGGGAGGCGGTCTACCGCTCGGCGATGGAGCGCTCCGCTCAGCTGTACCAGGCCCTGGGCGAGCAGTTCGGACCGACGCAGGCGGCCTACGCCATCGCGCTGGCCTATCGCGTCCGATACTCGATGCAGTTCAATGCCCGCGAGGCGATGCACCTCCTCGAGCTGCGGACCACCCCGCAGGGCCATCCCGAGTACCGAAAGGTGGCGCAGCAGATGCACCACCTGATCGCCACCGAGGCCGGTCATCCGGTGATCGCCGCGCTGATGTCGTTCGTCGACGACGCCGACTACGAAGACGAGGGTCTCGAGCGGCTGGCGGGGGAGCGCAGGGCCGACGTCCGGCGCCAACAGGCCGCTGCGGCCTGGGGTGGCACGCCACCCACCTGAGCGAGCACACCGTCCGCCCCGAGCACACCGTCCGCGAGGGCCGCACGAGGATGAGTCCTCGTCCTCGACTTGAGGTCGATGTTCCTGGTGGGGCGCATGTTTGCCGTGTTGACGTTGTGGCCCTTGTTAAAGCTGTGGCTGATGTTGTACGTTTAGGCGGGGCGGAGGGAAATGGGATCCTCCTATGTCTGCACGTACCGTCACCCGAATCCTCGCCGGGGCAGCGGGCATTGCACTCGTGGCCGCAGCCGGACAGGCGAGTTTCTCAGCGTCAATGTCCTCGTCGGCTCCCACCTACACCGTCCAGCCGGGCGACAGCCTGTGGGAGATCGCGAACATCGATGGCCTCACGGTCGACCAACTGGCCAGTGCGAACGGCCTGCCTTCCGACGCCGCCCTGCAGATCGGGCAGGTGTTGACCATCCCGCCGGCCTCCTACGTGCCGGGCGCGGACTCCTCGACGGTGCTGACCAGCGCCACCTCGGCCAGCAGCACCCAGGCTGCGAGTTCGTCCTCGGCGGGCGCGCAACCCCTCGTCGACGCACCGACGGCACCCGGCTCCTTCTGTGCCACCATGCCGGCGCCCGTCGGCTCCGTGCCTCTTCCCGCACTGCTTGCCGCCTCGCCCGACCGGCTGGCCCTGCGGCCGCTGTTCGTGGAGTGGGCCAACTACTACGGCGTGCTGCCCTCGCTGTTGGAGGCGGTCGACTGGCAGGAGTCGGGATGGCAGGAGAGCGTCGTGTCGGCCGACGGCGCCGTCGGCATCGGGCAGATCATCCCGAGCAC
>WQVT01000322.1 GCA_009785715.1 Acidimicrobiaceae bacterium
GTGAGCATGGTGCACGAGTCGTAGCCACGAACCTTGGTCCCACTGTTGCTACTGCTGCTGGAGGTGGTTGGGTGCCTTGTCGAGGACCCGCCGCCCGAGGACGACGTATTGGCTGTAGCGGACGCAGCTTTGGGGCCGCCTCCGCCGCAACCGGCGAGGGCAAGGACGCCGGCGACGATCAGCGGGGCTGCGATGCGGCCGCCGGTTCTGACGGCTTCTCTCGTCGTATTTCTACCTTTAGCCATGGGAATTCCGACCCGTGGTAGCCGGGTTCAGCAGGTCACGTCGACGCTGATCGGTGCCTTTGGTGATGCCGACACAGGATCGAGCGTGCCCGACGCGTGGGCGCCGGCGCCCTTGCCCATCAAGGTGATCGTTGCGTTCGTGGTGGAATATATTTTGCCGCCGAGCATCATGATGAGACCTGCCGAATGGGCTCCCGGGTCGGTTTGATTGGTGTTGAGGGTGAAGTTGTCCGGTTGCTTTCCTTTGTACTGACCGGCGATGGTGAACGGCCCCCAACCGACGCTCCAAGCTTGGCCAGGAATGTAGTGGCAAACCCCACCCGTCAGGTCCTTGGTGACGGAGCCCACCGTCACGTGAATCTTGGCGCTACCGTTGCATGAGAACTCCAAGATCCCTGGCGTCTTCGCCGTGAGGCCACCCATGCAGAGGTCGCCGGTCGACGTGCTGAGGGGGTGGCTGGTTCCACCAGTGCTGGCGCTCGAGGCCGATTTGGCGCTGCCGGCTTTGTTCGCCGAGGTCGACGGGCCAGTGCCGGACTCGGCCTTGGAACCACCGCCGCAGCCCGCCAGGGCGACGACGCCGGCCAAGATCAAGGGGGCCACAATGTTGGCCTTGCTCGGCATGAATGAGTGAGGAAGTTTCATGCGCAGAGTATTGGCGACATGCCGTATTTCTTGTCAATGGCTCCGGCAGCTCTTTGCACCTTTGGTTGTGCCGATCTGCACCTTGGGGCTCAGCGATTTACCTGGCAGGGAGTGAAGATGGGCAACGTCAAAAGCCGGACACCGGGGGCGACCCCGATGTCCGGCTCCCCGCAGTATTCAGTTTGGATTGCTCGGTGCGTTTCATCGTGACCACCTCCTCGGGTTCTCGTGGCTAGCTTCACCATACCCGTGGTGGCGGTTGACTCTTAGGGCCTTTGGTCCCGTTCTGAAAGGGACCATTGGCCCTCGCATCTATCGAGCGGCGATCTCCTGAGGCTGGTGACTCTGAAGGAACGAGCGCACCTCGTCGATCGTGCTCGCCTTCAACTCGGGCGGCTCGGTCCAGGGGTAGACCGTCGATGTGGCATTCGGAGCGAGCGCTGCCACGTCGACCGACACCTGGTACGGATGCGCAGGGACATCGTCCGGCAAAACGAGGATCGGCGTCAGGCACGAGCGCGCGAAGTCGCGCGAGACGCTGTACACGAAGTCTGGATGACGCCGGTAGAGATTGTGTAGATACGCGTCAATCGTTTCCTGGGTTATGTCGGGCCGCTTGGCAAGCAGTTCCGGAGCCCACACATCCCGGCCGGAGTTGTACATGACATCCGGGTTCTCCGGCGAGTGCCCGACCGTCTGGTGGAGCACGCCGGCCACGACGCGGTCAGGCGCGCGCTCCATGAGCTTGAGCGCGAAACAACCGCCAATGCAATAGCCCATGAAGAGGAACTCACCGATGCCGAGGTGATCCATCAAACCCAGTTGGTCATCGGCGAAGGCACCCCACGGGTCGTCGACATCGAGAGGACCGGTCGACTCGCCACCCATGGCGTTGCGTTGGTCCATGGTGATGCAGCGGAAGTCGTCCTTGAACACCTCCATGGCGTTGATGACCGCTGTGGGCCAGTTGCTCACTCGCGAGTTGAGTCCCCCGCCGGGCGTCACCAGAAGCGGAAAGCCGCTACCGACTTCCTCATAGCGGATGCGAACATCGCCTCTCTCGTAAAACGGCATCGCCTCTGTCTCCTTCCCCCGGCACCTGTCAGGGCATCGAGAAGGCTAGCCAGATGCCCGACCGATCGTTCGTGGTGGTGGCGGCAGGTCCGCCCGAGGGGAGGTCTTCCCGTTGAGGATGGCCCCATTGCCCTCCACCATGGACCACAACGTTGATGTGAGGAAAGGTCTTGAAGAAATGAAGCGGAAGGTAGTTGGCGTCGCGGCTTGTGTGGCCATGCTGGCGATTGTCAGCCTGGCCGGTTGCTCGTCGCCTTCACATCAGGCGGATGCACACGCGCCGACCACATCCGTGCCGGCTGCATCCGTGCCCACCACGAGCAAGCCGGTGAACGAGACGACCGTGCCGACACTGCCGCCAAAGGCCGCCTCGGCTGCAACGGAATCTTCGACACCCGCTCCTCCTCCGGGTCCGACGACGGTCGCCGAACCGTCCACCTCGAGTGCGGGGCCATTGCCGGGAGTCGTCGCCGACTGTGAAACCTCCAGCAACGCAGCCAACGTGACGACGACGGACCCCACGCAGATCATTATGGCCTGCGGCGATGGCGGGGAGGTCTTCCAGGGCCTGTCGTGGACGAGTTGGGGTGCGAGCAGCGCCAGCGGCACGGGTCAACTCTCGGTGAATGACTGCACTCCCTATTGTGCGGCCGGCACGTTTCACCAGTTCCAGGCGTCGGTCACCCTCACCAGCGTGATCAATTCGATCAAGGGGCCCGTATTTTCGGTCGTCAACGTCATCTATCCCAACGGCGGCCCGAACGGGGAGGCGAGCGGGACCTTCTCCTTGCCTGTTCCTCCAATTCCCACCCCGACCTGTACGGCCAGCCAGGTGCAACCATGGGTGAGCCCGGAATCGACGCCGGGTACGTATACCTTCGTGACCATCAAGTTCACCAACGTGAGCTCGCAGGAGTGTCACATGGAGGGGTTCCCCGGCTTCGATCTCCTCGACGGCTCGGGTGCCTCGATCGTCAACGCCGGCCGGGGTTGTCCGTGGGCCCCGGACGCCTGGTGTCCCACGATGCAGGATGCGTACGAAACGCTCTCGGCCAATGGCGGGTCGGCGTCGTTCCCCCTGGTCTGGCAGTCGACCCCCGACCCCGGTCAGACCTGCCCGGAATCGGCTTCGGCACTGGTGACGCCGCCGAACGCTTTCGACCACCTGACGCTGCCCCTCCAAATCTCCGTGTGCGGTGCGCCGCCGAACCTCGGTGTCGGAGTGGTGTTCAGCTGAACCACCGCTGACGGTGGCGGGTACATTGATCCCTGGAGCCCAGGGACGCTGCAACGGAGGACTTCCGCCACGCTGGGGTCCATATCTGGCTCGAAGGGCGTCTCCGATCGAAGGAGAACGCACGTGCGCCACAACCCGTACCACTTTGTCGATGATCCCGAGGTCGTCCGGCGGCTGATTCGTGAGAACCCGTGGGCGATCCTTGTCAGCAGCCACAACAATCAACTCGTGGCCTCGCACTACCCAGTGATCCTGGACGAGGACGGTGAGGGACTGGCCGTGTTCACGCATGTCGGCCGGCCCGACGAGGAGCTCCATGGCCTGGGAGAGCACGAGATGATGCTCATCGTCCAGGGCGTACACGGGTATGTCTCTCCAAGCTGGTATGCGCCCGGTGCGATCCGGGCGCCGACCTGGAACTTCACGGCAGCCCACTGCTACGGGATACCGGAGATCCTCGACGAGGAGGCGAATCTCCGCATCCTCGCAAGGCTGGTCGAGCACTTCGAGCGCTACGTCGAGGAACCGATGCTGCTGGAGCCCGAGTGGGCTGCGCCCATCGCCAGGGGGACCGTCGGCATTCGCCTTCCGATCACGCACTTCCAGTGCAAGGTGAAGATGAGTCAGGACAAGGATCCGGAGACACAGCGTCGGGTGGTCCGTCAGCTCCGCGCTCCGGGGGTCTATCACCACCCCCGGCTGGCGGATGAGATGCAACGCGCGTTGGGGGAGAGCTGAGCGTCGCAGGACTCGATCAGGGCGTCAGAACGACTTTGCCCGGAATGTGTTGCCTCGACTTGGCCATGAACGCCTGACGCGCGTCTGCGAGCGGGTAGACCGCGCCGACCTGGGATCGCACGATGCCCGCTTCGACGAGGCGGGTGATCTCCCGCAGTTGCGCACCGCTCGCGTCGCGCACGAAGTGGACGATGCGTA
>WQVT01000323.1 GCA_009785715.1 Acidimicrobiaceae bacterium
GCTGCGCGCCGGCGCTGCCGGCTTCCTGGTCAAAGACACCGACGCCCCCGAGCTGATTCGGGCGATCCGCGTCGTGGCCGCAGGAGAGGCACTGCTCTCCCCAACCGTTACCCGACGATTGATAGCCGAGTTCGCTGCCCGCAGCCGGGCGACCCGTCGCGGCCCCACCACCGTCAACCTGACTGCCCGGGAACGGGAGGTCGTGACCCTCATCGCCGCCGGGCTCTCCAACGAAGAGATCGCCGGCAAACTCTACATGAGCGTCTCGACCGCCAAGACCCACGCCACTCGGGCCATGACCAAGCTCAACGCGCGGGACCGAAGCCAGCTCGTTGTCTTCGCCTACGAGACCGGTCTCGTCAGGCCCGGATGGGTCGAATAAACGCCAATGACCTCGACGGCCAAGTGTCACAATAGCACCGTTTGGAGTGGCGAATTCCGGCGTCTCATGGTGCCGATCAGGGGCGATCGCGAACGCCAGCCCCAGTCCGACTGGGCCTTCTGCGCTGCGCAACAGGCGGCAAGATGAAGGGCTGGCGGCACCCCATTTAGGGCAGCGCCGTACGGCAAGCCTCGGACTGCAACCCCGCCGAAGACCCGCCAGTAACTAAGTTCATGAAGCACATCGAGGCTGTTGAAGGTGCTCATCCCGGCGGCTACGAAGCGGGGCGGCCAGCCAGACCCGGAGCGTCCGCCGTCTACAACAGCGACCACGCCCCAAGAGTGCGCAACCAAGAGCCTGGAAGGGCCAACACCAACCCGCAGGCTTGAGCGGGCGGCGGTAACCCTCCTTACACACCCGCGTCATCGCCCGGCGAGTCGGGACCACCAGGCAGCAATGGACCTCCTGGAGGCCAACGGGGCCGCCGCCACCGTGGCGACTTCGCAGGCCGCTACCGCCCTCGGCTACCAGGTGAGCATCAAACTACGAGAATCGGCCTGACCGAGCGGCCTGATAGCGGCCCGCGCCTCATACGTGCCCCCGAGGGCCGAGACCCCTCGTCTCTCCCAGCATTTGTGCTGGTCAGCGCCGTAGTGGAGCCGGGCACAGAGACGGCTTCCTAAACCGTGCGTCGCAGGTTCGAGTCCTGCCGGGAGCACCCATCGGCCGTTGATCGCGGGCTCAACCTGGGATCAGCCTTTGCCCGTTTCGGTGTCCAACGAGCGCTCAGGCATAGTGGAGGCGCGGCGAATCTCCGAGCCCCAATGCTCAGCAATTCGTCGCCTGGCACCTGGTCGTTTACACCTGGTACCACGTGACCAGCAACCCTGACACGATTGTCGCCGAGATTCTGACAACTACCGCCCGCCCTTTGGCCCGACAGCGATCGCCGCCGACCGTCAGCCGCCATCTCCCGACGGACCCTCCTCGACATTGATCAGGCTGCTTCCGGGGAGGTTGTCGAGCCCGCCGCTCCTGATCGCCGCCTCCATGTTCTCCTCGGCCAGATGGGCGTGCCGGCGGGCGTGGCGCTCGGCCAGCTCCCCGTCGCCCCGCTCGATGGCATCCAGGATCTCACGATGCTGCTCCTGACCGGTGGCCAAAGGCGGCTCGAAGGCATCGTTCTGGGCCTGGCTCAGCAGGAAGGCGTTCGGCTGGGCGAAGGGCAGCGCCAGGACGTGCTGGTAGGCGTCGCGCAGCACGTCGCTGCCGGCCAGGGTGAACAGCTCGGTGTGGAACGCGTTGTTGAACTCGACGTAGAGCTCGAACTGCTCGTCTCTTGTGTAGTCGGCGCTGCTCACCACCCGATCGAGCTTGGCCACGCAGGCGATCAGGTCGCCGAGCGCCTTCGGACCGTGATTGCGCTCGGCGGCGAGCCGGGCGGCCGAACCCTCGAGCACCCCGCGCAGGTCGACGGCGTCGATCACCTGCCGGCGGCTGAACGAGCGCACCACGAAGCCGCCGCCGGCGACCGGCTCGAGCAGGCCCTCGAGCGCGAGCTGAGCGAGCGCCAACCGAAGCGGCGTGCGCGACACCTGGACCCGCCTTGCCAGCCGGACCTCGGAGAGCCGATCGCCGCCTCGCAGCTCGCCGTCGAGGATGAGCTGGCGCACTCCGAGGATTGCGGCGAGCCCCTGCGAGACCGACGGGCCCGCCATGTCAGGTCTTCGCGGTCGCAGTGGCGGCCGCCGACCGGCGGCGGTTGATCACCCGGGAGAAGACGACGGCGATTACCAGGATGGCGCCGTAGAAGATCGACTGCACGTACGTCTGGGCGCCCACCAGTTCCATGCCACTCACCCCGGTCGCCAGGAAGAATACCGAGAGACCGGCACCGATGGCGTTGAACCGCCCGGGCTGGATGGTGGTCAGGCCCAAGAAGACGGCGGCGTACACGGACAGGAGCAGGGTGCCCGGCCCGGCTGTCGCGGATCCGAGCACGCCGTCGCTGATGACGCCCGAGATACCGGCGATGAAGCCGGCGATGACGAAGCCGCGGAAGCGGGTGGCGCCGACCTTGAAGCCGCTCAGCCGGGCCACCTCTCGGGACTGGCCGACGAACAGCGCCCTTTGCCCGAAGGGGGTGAAGGTGAGCACGTACCACATGATCAGCATGATCACGACGCCGTACCAGAAGGCGAGGGGGATGCTCAGGAAATGGTGGAGGAAGGTCCACTCGGCGAGGGCGTGGGACACGCCCGGGATGGTCTGCTGGTTCGACAGCCAGAAGGCGATGCCATCCATCACGCTGCCGGTAGCCAGCGTGATGATGAACGGGTTCACGTCGAAGCGGACGACGACCCAGCCGTTGACCACGCCGCAGAGGGTGGCGGCGACGAGCCCGACCACGATGGCGGGCACGATGCCCCAACCGTGGCTGACGTTCAACCAGGCCACCAGCACCGAGGTCAGGCCCGAGATCTCGGCCACCGACATGTCGAGGTCGCCGTTCGTGAGCGGTACCAGCAAGGCCATCACCAGCACGAACTCGACCGAGTTGGTGCCGAAGATACTGGTGAAGTTCGACCACTGCAGGAAGGTGTGCGGCCGGGCGACCCCGAAACCGATGATCACGAACGCGAAGGCGATGGTCAGCAGCGAGGCCTCGAAGGTCCGGGCGTTCAGGACCCGCGCCAGCCCCGGGCGTGGCGGGCGGGGCTCGGAGCCCGGGCCCCCTCCCGGAGCAGTCTCGGTCGGTTCGTACAGATTCGTCGTCATGGCTGTCGTGCCACCTCACTCGGGCCGCCACGAGCCGTGGCGGCGTAGACCTCGCTGGTAATCCGGTCCCGGGTGTACGGCGGCGCCATGCCGCCCGCCACCACGCCACCGGCGCACAGCAGGATGCGGTGCGAAACCGTCGCAAGCTCGTCGAAGTCGGTCGTCACCCAGAGGATGGCCACACCCTGGGCGGCCCGGGCCCGCAGCAGCTCGTAGATCTGGTGGCGGGTGGCCACGTCGACCCCCTGGGTCGGCTCGTGCAGCAGCATGACCTTCGGGCTCTGCTCCAACCAACGGGCAAGCACGACCTTCTGCTGGTTGCCTCCGGACAGGGCCCCCATGTTCAGCGAGGCGTTGCGAGGCCGCACGTCGTAGGTGGCGGTGCGCTGGTTGGCGGTGTCGAGGAGCTTGTCCAGGCGCAGGAAGCCGCCCTGCATGAAGTTCTTCAGCGACAACGAGAGCAGGTTCAGCGACACCGGCAGGTCGGCGACGGCCCCCTGCTGCTTGCGGTCCGCTGGCACGAGTGCCACTCCCAGGGCCACCGACCTGCTCGGCGTGAGCTCGGACACGTCGCCGCTCCAGTTGCCGATCACCACCTGGCCGCCGGCACCCGCCACGTCACCGAAGAGGACGTAGGGCAGGTCCTCGCTGCCGGCTCCGAGCAGTCCGGCGATCCCCAGGATCTCGCCGGCGTGCAACTCGAAGCTGATGCCCTGCAGGCGGCCGCCGTGCACGTCCCTGACCGACAGCACGACGTCGCCGCGCTCGGCGGTCACGGTCTCCGTGCGGTAAGTCGTGGCCCGGTCGATGGTGGCCCGATCGAGGCGGTGCCCGGACACGAGCTCGATCAGGTCTGCGTCGGTCGCCCCGGCCATCGGAACGTCGCCGACCTTGACGCCGTCGCGCAGGACCGCGGCCCGGTCGGCGATCTCGCGCACGGCGGTCATGTCGTGGGAGACGAAGAGCAC
>WQVT01000324.1 GCA_009785715.1 Acidimicrobiaceae bacterium
AGCAGGTCTGGAGCGACGGGGTCGGCCCCGAGCATCGCCTCGTGCGCCGCTCCGGCGTCGGCGGCCGCCTGGCGCGCCTCTTCGTCGGCCCGGTGCAGCTCGTCGTTGACCTCCTCGAGGGTCCGGCGGACCAGGCCGTAAGACTGCAGGAGGCGCTCCCGCCCGGCCCGCAGCTGCTCGACCTGGGTAGACGCCACCCGGCGGCGGCGGGTCAGGTCCGTCAGGATCTTCTCGCGCAGCGCCTGGGCCCCCTCGACGGTGAGCTTGCGGTCGTGCTCGGCCTGCTGGCGGAGGACGTCGGCCTCGGCCTTGGCACGGCGGACGATCTGCTCGGCGTCCTCGGAGGCGTTGGTCCGGATACGGAGCGCCGCAGCGTCGGCCTCCTCCGTGGCACGGGAGAGTGCCGTCTCCGCCTGCTCGCGCATCTCGCCGGCGCTCTGGCGGGCCTCGTCGACCACCCGGGCGGCCTCGGCCTGCGCCCGCGAGCGGAGATCGGCCGTCTCGGCCTGCACGGCCTGGCGCAGCGCCGTCGTCTCCGTGTCGGCCCGGGCCCGCTTCTCGGCGGACTCGCGCTCGATCTTCTCCTTCTCCTCGTTGGTCTCGGCGAGGGCGGTCGCCCGTTGCGTCTCGAGCTCGTGCTCGACCCGGGCCCGCCGCTCGGCCACCTCCCGCTCGACGAGCTCCTTCAGCTGAGCGCACTCCCGCTCGACGGCGTCGCGCATCTCCTGGGCGCGGCGGTCGGCGTTGGCCGACATTTCGGCCGCGGTGGCCCGGGCGGAGCGCAGGATGGACCCCGTCTCGTCCCCGACGAGGCGCATCAACGTGTCCTCGTCGAGCTTGGGATTGTTGCTCCGGTACTCGGCGTCGTTCAGGTCCCGATGGAGTCCGTCGATCCGTTCGTGCAGGGCGCGGAGAGCGCCCGCCACCACTTGTAGGAACTCCTTCACCTCGCCCTGGTCGAAACCACGGCGAGTGACCGTGAATCCTCGGTTTTCGATGAGCTCCGCCGAGATCGAGTCGGCAGATGCGCCAGGCGCCGGACGATCAGCCATCCACGCAGCGTAGGACGTTGGACCCTGTGTCTTCTCTGTGACTTTCCCTGTGGAAAACCCTCAGCTCGAGCGTGAGGGGGGCGGAAGTGCGCTCAGATCGCCTCCGAAGGCACCCAGATCCGCCAGCGCCTGGTTGAGGGTGCTCACGGCCTCGACCTTCAGGCTCGATCCGGCCTCGCTGCGCGCAACCGCCAACTCCTGGCGCGGCACGAGGAACAACTGCACCCCCGCCCGGCGCACGGCGACGGTCTTCTGCGCCACGCCACCCACGTCCCCGACGTTCCCGTCGGTGTCGATGGTCCCGGTGGCGGCCACCTTGTGCCCACCGGTGAGCTTGCCGTTAGACAGCACGTCGAGCAGCGCCAGCGTCATCGCCAGTCCGGCCGAGGGCCCACCGATGCTGCCCACGTCGAACTGCACGTGGAAGGGGAGGGTGAAGGTGACCCTCGACTGAATGGCGACGCCGAGGAACGGACGATCGGGCTGGGCGGGCGCGCCGCCGAGGGAAGGCGTGCCGGTGAGCGTGGGGTGGAGGGTTACGGTGTCGGTTTTGCCGCCCTTGCCCACCCTTTCCACGGTGAGTGACACCCGCTGGCCGGGTTTGGCGTCGTTCTCGGCCGCTCTCAAGTCGTCTGCGGTGTGGACGGGCTTCCCGTCAAAGCCGGTGATCAGGTCGTTGCACTCCACGCCGCCGCGCTCGGCCGCCGTGTTCGGCGCGACGGTGGCGACCAGGGCGCCGAGGTTGTTTTCCTTGACCGAGTAGCCGAGCCGGCGCAGCGCGGCCACGGAGGCAGCCTCGGTGGCGCCCACCATCTGCTGATTCGTCTGGCAGGTGAGCTGCGACGCCGGGGTCCCGCCGAGGACGGCCTCGGCCGGGACGAGTTGGGTGCCCTGCTCGAAGCGCTTCAGGAGCCCGAGCTTGGCGAGGGCGTACTGGGGCCAGGTCGCCTGCCCGACCAGGACGTCCACCATATAAAGCCGGCCCTCGACCGGGTGCGCCCGATCGGCAGGCACGCTGACCCGAGCACAGGGGCTGCCGCCGGGGAGGGCCAAATTGTCGGAGGAGCTGGCGGCCCGACACGTCGCGTCCGTCACGAGCTGCGGCGCCGATCCGGGGGAATACACGAAGTACTGGGAGGCCCGGTGGCGCAGGAAAACGATGCCGCCGGCCACCAGCACGACCACGACC
Organism: Acidimicrobiaceae bacterium; assembly: GCA_009785715.1. Lineage (GTDB taxonomy): Bacteria > Actinomycetota > Acidimicrobiia > Acidimicrobiales > Palsa-688 > WQVT01. The sequence goes on from WQVT01000324.1 coordinate 2,242, forward strand.
ACGACGGCCACGATCGGCGCCCAATGGAAGCGTCTGGTAAACGTTCCCCCTGGCGAGGGGCCTGCGCCACTCACGCCGACAGGCCGTCCGGTAGTCTCGGGGTGATCGTGAACACGAGCTTCTGGTTCCTCCGAGGTCACCGGTGTCCTACGCCGGGCGCCACCACATTGCCACGGACGTTAGGGAAAGTGAGTATCGGTGACCGATACCGGGAACGCGCCTAACGAACCGGGCGGGTGGGGTACCCCTGCCGGGGACCCGCCCCCCGCACAGCCCACGTCCCGTACCTCCGCGACGGACCCGGGCGTGCCGCTGCCTGCGGCCCTCGACGGGACTCGGAGGCGCACCGGGGCGGCGGCGCCGTCATCGAACGGCGGCACGGCCTCGAGAAGTGGGAAGGCGCCGAACGGTCCCGCCTCGAACGGCAACTCGCCCACTGGGTGGCCGGCGAACGGCGCCGCGCCCAAGGGCTCCGTTGGCGCAGCCGGGGATCTCCCCCGCGGCGTCGGCCGCTACGAGCGTGGGGCCGGTTCCGATCCGCGGGCCCGCTACGAACGGCGATCCGTCATCGACCAGCCGCCGCCGAACGGCTACCAGGCCCTCCACACCCGCTCCGGCGTGGCCACGACCGGCCCGGGCGCGCTCGGCGCTCCCGCGCCGACGGCCGGGGCGCCGGTCAGGGTCGACGGTCGGCTGGTGCGCGTCGCCGCACCACCCCTCGGCCCCGCAACCCGCTCGCGCCGGGTGCCTGCCCGCCGCGTCGCCACGGCGTTGCCCCGGCCGGTCAAGCCCCGGAAGCTCCGCCTGATCGAGAAGTTCGGCGGCCGGCGACTCCACCACCACGCCAGCGTCTGGCGGAGGATCCGCTCGTTCGTCGGGGTCGTGTTGATCGCGCTGGTGATCGCGGCGGTGATCGCCACCGTCGTCGCGGTCATCGTGGGGGCGATCGCCCTTGCCGTCCAGCACGCCCTCCACGGCTGACCCTGGCTCAGCCGGGCCTCGCTCTGCTGGGCCGCCGGCGGGGTTCGACCTCGATCCGGAGATCGTCGCCCGGCGTCGGGCGGCCGCCCTGGCCGGGCACACCGGCGACCATGCCGGCGCCCGACGGGCGCTGACGGATCCCGCCCCGGCGGTGCGGGCCACCGCCCTCGGCGCCCTCGCCCGCCTCGGCGGGCTCGGGGAGGCCGACCTGCGCGCGGCGATGGACGACGCCTCGCCGGTGGTCCGCCGGCGGGCCGCCGAACTGACGGCCGGCTACCCACCACTCGCGGGCGCGTTGATCGACCTCCTCGCCGACCGGGACGGGCGGGTCGTCGAGGCGACCTGCTTCGCGCTCGGCGAGCTCGGGGAGGCGGTGCGGGACGGCCCTGCCGTGCCGGCGTTGTCGGAGGTCGCGACGGCGCATCGCGACCCGCTGTGCCGGGAGGCGGCGGTCGCCGCCCTCGGCGCGATCGGCGACGACCGTGGGCTCGCCGCCATCCTCTCCGCCACCGGAGACCGGCCGGCGGTGCGGCGACGGGCGGTGCTGGCACTGGCTCCGTTCGACGGCCCGGAAGTCGACGCCGCTCTGCAGGCGGCGCTGGCGGACCGTGATTGGCAGGTGCGGCAGGCCGCCGAGGACCTCACGACGTCCTGAATCCCCGAAACCCTGGATCCCTGGATCCCGATGGGGACCGGGGCGAGGGGAGCTAGATGAACAGGTCGCGGACGGCCTCGAACTGTTCGAGGCACTTGCCGGCGCCCAGCACGACACATTCGAGGGGGGCCTCGACCCGCCGCACCGGGAGCCCTGTCTCCTCGGCCAGCCGCTGGTCGAGCCCGCTCAGCAGCCCGCCCCCGCCCACGAGGTGGATCCCCTGCAGGATCAGGTCCT
>WQVT01000325.1 GCA_009785715.1 Acidimicrobiaceae bacterium
GAAGGTCAGGGAGTAGTCACTGCGGCGCGCCGTCTGCTGCACGGGCTCGGGCTCCAATCGGGGGTTGGGGGTCGGGTGGTTGGCCGCCACCCTATCCAGCGGAGCGGAGACTCCGCTCCTCGTCGCGCGTCGCGGTGCCGATTCCGGGTGGCGGGGTCGGCGGGGGATCGGCTGGTGGGCGGCTGGTGGGCGGCTGGTGGCGCGAGGGAGCTTTGTGCTCGATTCCGGTTCATGTGCTCGATTCCGGTTCATGTGCGCGTCAGGTGGTCAGTAGGCGCACCTGGCTGCGCACATGTCCCGGAATCAGTCACATGGACGCGAATCGCTCACAAAGGTGCGCCAAGGCTCTCGCCCTCTCCGCCCGTCCCTCCGCCGCCCCCCGCCCCCTCCGCCGCCCCCCGCCTCCCGCTCCCCGCTCCTCCGACCGCGACGCCGCCACCGGGACCGCGCCACCGGGACCGGCCACCCTGGGGCGGCAACCAGGGCCGGATGCCTAGGATCCCGGCAATGGGATCACCAGCGGCCGGGTTCCACGGCCGCCCTGGGGTGCCGTGACCTCGGTGCTCATCACCGGCACGTCGAGCGGGATCGGCCTGGCATCCGCGGTCGCCATGAGCGCTCGCGGGTGGACGGTGTTTGCCTCGATGCGCGACCTCGGGCGTCGAGGTTCGCTGGACGCCGCCGTCGCCGGCTCCCCGGGGACCGTGCACGTCGTCCAGCTCGACGTCACGGACGACGCTTCGATCCGGGCTGCCGTGGACGAGGTGCTCGAGTGCGCCGGCGGCCGCCTCGACGCCGTCGTCCACAACGCCGGGATCCCCGCTCCCGGGTTCTTCGCGGCCGCCGGCGTCGGGGCACTCCGGGCGACCATCGAGACCAACCTGCTCGGCGCGGCGTCGCTCACCGAGGCCGTGCTCCCCGCGATGCGGGAGGCGGGGCGGGGTCGGATCGTGGCCATCTCCAGCGTGGCCGCCTTCGTGGCGTCCCCCGGCCTCGCCGCCTACACCGCGTCCAAGTGGGCCCTCGAGGGGTGGTGCGAGTCGCTGGCCATCGAGCTCGCACCGCTCGGCATCGACGTCGTCCTGGTCGAGCCGGGAGCCTTCGAGACGCCGATCTGGAAGCGTCACGTCGCGGAGCCGAGCGACGACCTGTACCGGAGCTGGACCGAAGCCGCGCGCCGGCGGTCACGCGGGAGCCAGAAGCGGGGCGACCCCGCGGTCGTCGGCGAACGTGTCGCCCGGGTCGTTGCCGCGCCCCGCCCCCACTTCCGCAACCCCGTGGGCCTCGACGCCTGGCTCCTGTGGGGTGCGAACCGGCTGGTCCCCTATCCCGTCAGGGCCCGGGTCGTGCGGCAGGTGACCGGCGGGCCGGGAGTGAAGCCAAGAGTGGAGCCGGGAGCAAAGCGTTGAAGGTGGTGATGCCGGCCGGAGCCAAGCGTTCCGAGCTGTTCCCGCCCTCGGTGGCGCTCGCCGAAGCCGACGCAAGTGACCTCGGCGTGTTGAGCCCCGTTGAGGAGGAAGAGGTGAAGGGCGCCACCCCTCGCCGGCAAGAGGAGTTCCGCGCCGGACGGGCAGCGGCCCGGGCTGCGCTCGCTGCGCTCGGCTACCCCGACGCCGTGCTGCCCCGGGTCGGCCGGCGGCCGCTGTGGCCGAGCGGGTTCGTCGGCTCGATCTCGCATTGTCCGGGCCTGTGCGTGGCGGCGGCGGCACGAGAACGCGACGTCGAGGCCATCGGCCTCGACGTGGAGGTGCGCCGGCGGGTGCGACCCCGCCTGCACGACAAGGTCTGCACGCCGGCGGAGCAGGCGTGGATGGCTGCAAGCGGGCACAGCGAGGAGACCGCCACCCTCCTCTTCAGTGCCAAGGAGGCGACGTACAAGTGCCTGAATCCGCTGACCGGGGCCCGGCTCGCGTTCGGGGACGTCGAGGTCGCGGTCGACCTCGAGGCAGGCACGTTCGTCGCCGCGATCTCGGCCGCGGCGCCCCCCAACCTGTCCCGCCTGGTCGGACGCTTCGCCTTCGAGGACGACCACCTCTTGACGGGGGTGGCCGTCCCGGCCCGCAGAGCGCCGTGAGGCGTACGCTGAAATGAAGGGGAGGGAGGATCACCAATGCCCGTAGAGCTGAACCACACCATCATCCACGCCCACGACCGCGAGGCCTCGGCGCACTTCCTGGCCGACATCCTCGGCCTCGAGGTCGGACCGCCCATGGGCCGGTTCCTCCCCGTCCAGACGTCGAACGGCGTCACTCTGGATTTCGCGACCGACGCCGGGCCGGTCACCGGTCAGCACTACGCCTTTCTCATCTCCGACCAGGAGTTCGACGACGCGTTCGCCCGGCTCGAGAAGACCGGTGCCCCGTACTTCGCCGATCCGCGCCGCACCCGTCCAGGCGAGATCAACCACAACCACGGCGGCCGGGGCGTGTACTTCCTCGATCCCGACGGTCACAGCATGGAGATGCTCACCCGGCCGTACGGAAGCGGCTGAGTTCCCGGGATCGCTGCCGCCGGGCCCCTCCTGAGTGAGGCCTCGGTGAGGCCCTGGGCTACCGGTTTTCCGCCACGAACTGGCTGGCGGTGAAGGCCGCCCCGGCCGGGTCGGCAAGGACCGCGAAGCGGGTCCACGGCGCGTCCTGGGGGCCGGCGAGGACCGAGCCCCCGAGCTGGCGGGCGCGCTCGGCTATCGCGTCCGCGTCATCGACCAGGAAGGTCAGGCTCCAACGTGCGGGGCCCCCCTCGCGCGGCAGGATCGTGGCCACCACGTCTTCGAAGCCCTCCGGTGCGCCCATCTCCTTCATCCCGGCCCGCATGCCCGGCATCAGCTGCTCGAGGTGATCGCCGTAGCCCGGCAGGGCCCACATCGGAGCGCCGGCATCAATCGTCGTCCATCCGAAGACCGAGCCGTAGAAGGCTTGTGCCGCCGCAAGGTCATCGGTGTGCAGGTTGTTGAAGTTCACCGCGCCGTGCTCGTTGACCGCCGCCGAACCACGGTGCCTTCCGGACTGCCATACGGAGAAGACCGCGCCCTCGGGATCGCTGAACACGCCCATCCGGCCCGAGTCGAACACGTCGAACGGCTCGGACAGCACCCGCCCACCTGCGTCGCGCACCCGAGCCGCAGCCTCGTCGGCAGAGTCGACGCGGATATAGGTGTTCCAGATGGCCTCCGGTGGCGAACCTTCAGGCTGCGAAGAGATGGCCGCCACGTCCCTGCCCCCGATGCCGGCCATGAAATAGTGGGCCCCCGAGTCGGGGGGCATCCGGTCCTCGGTCTCCCAGCCGAAGAGCCCGGAGTAGAACTGGGCGGCGGAGCCCGGGTCTGGCTGATTGGTGTCCGCCCAACAAGGAACCCCGGCCGGATAGTCCTCGCGCGTGCTCATGCGGTCAAGCTACAACCGTCCCACCGCAGCGTCACCGGGTGACCGCACTGCGCAGCGAGCTTGCCCGACCCGGGCCGCTCCCGGGTGCTGTCCTGGTTCCGGCTCGGTACACTTCACCGGCGATCGACACGTTTGGGGGGTGGAATGACCGTTCAAGTGACGCCAATGGATGCGACGCTTGGTGCCGAGCTCGGCAACGTCCGGCTGAACGACCTGGACGACGAGACGTGGAAGCGGGTCGAGGAGGCTTTCAACACCTACGGGGTGCTCGTGGCTCACGACCAGTACCTCACACTCGATGAACAGCTCGCTTTCGGGGCGCGATTCGGCGAACTCTGCCGGAACGACGTCTCGCGTACGCCGAGGCCTGGCGGCGACACCCCTATCCCGGGGCCGTTCATCCCGGTGGTAGGGAACATTGACAGAGACGGGAAACACCACACCGATCCCGAGGACCCCTACATCCGGGGCGGGATCGGGAACAACGAGTGGCACAGCGACAGCTCGTTCCAACGTCTGGGCGCAATCGACTCCATCCTGGCCGGCATCGAGGTACCCACCGGGGGCGGCGGGCAGACGGAGTTCGCCGATATGCGAGCCGCCTATGACGCCCTGCCGGCTGAGACGACAGAGCGTCTGGCCGGACTCCGTGCGTGGCACTCCGTCACCTATTCGCGGGTCGCGCTGGGCGCCATGGACATGGACCTTCCGGAGGATCTGACCACGCTCCC
>WQVT01000326.1 GCA_009785715.1 Acidimicrobiaceae bacterium
ACGGGGACGGGGTCGGTGACCTCGAGGGCATCCGGCGGCATCTCGACCACGTCGCCTCGCTCGGCGCCGACGCCATCTGGGTGTCCCCGTTCTTCCCCTCCCCCATGGCCGACTTCGGCTACGACGTGTCCGACTACTGCGACGTCGACCCGCTCTTCGGATCCCTCGCCGACTTCGACCGGCTCGTCGCGGACGCCCATGCCCGAGGGGTGAAGGTGCTGATCGATTGGGTGCCGAACCACTCGAGCAACGTCCACCCGTGGTTCGTCGCCGCCCGCAGTGCACGCGACGACCCGCACCGCGACTGGTACATCTGGCGGGACGGCCGGCCCGACGAGGCCGGCGGGCACGGTCCCCCCGGTTCGCCCGGCCGGCTCCCCAACAACTGGCGCTCGGCCTTCGCCGGCGTAGGCGGCGGGGAGTTGCCGCCGGCCTGGACCTGGGACGAGCCGACCGGGCAGTGGTACCTGCACTCGTTCCTCCCCGAGCAGCCGGACCTCAACTGGCAGAACCCGCAGCTCCGGGCGGCGATGATCGAGACGCTCCGGTTCTGGATGGCGAGGGGCGTCGACGGGTTCCGGATCGACGTCGTCCATGGGCTCGGGAAGGACCCGGCGCTCCCGGACGTCCCGGCGGAGCTGGCGCGTCAGAAGGCGTCGAGTCAGAACGACGACCCCCGCACGCATCCGATCCTGGCCGAGATCCGCCGCGCCGTCGACGCCTGGCCCGATCCGCCGCCGCGGGTGACCGTCGGCGAGGTCTACCTGTTCCCCGTGGCGCGCGTCGCCCCCTACTACGGGACCCCGGAGGTCCCCGAGCTGCACCTGTCGTTCAACTTCGCACCCCTGGTCGCGCCGTGGGAGGCCCGCGCCTGGCGGACCCAGATCGACGAGGTCCGGGACCTCCTGATCGACGCCGGCAAGTGGCCGACGTGGGTGCTGTCGAACCATGACAACCCACGCCACCGCACCCGCTACGGCTCCGAGTCGAGGGCCCGGGCGGCGGCGGTGCTGCTGCTGACCCTGCCCGGGACCCCGTTCCTGTACCAGGGGGAGGAGCTCGGGCTGGCCGACGCCGTCGTCCCCCCGTCGCGCGAGGTCGACCCGGGGGGACGGGACGGGTGCCGGGCGCCGATCCCCTGGACCGACGAACCCGACCACGGTTGGGCTCCGGGCCACGAGCCGTGGCTGCCGTGGCCGCCCGAGGCGGACGCCGGACGGACGGCGGCGGGACTGGCCGGCGACCCGTCGTCGATCTTGTCGCTCTATCGGGACCTGCTCCGTGTTCGGCGGGCCTCCCCGGCATTGGTGAAGGGCGACTTCTCCTGGCTCGACGGCGACGTGCCGGCGCTCGCCGCCCGGGGCGTGCTCGCTTGGCGTCGCCGGAGCGGGACCGACGTCCGCCTGGTGGCGGTCAACTTCTCGGCGGCGCGCACCGAGCTGGAGCTCCCCGCCGGCTCGTGGAAGGTCGTCGTGGCGAGCGACGGGGCGCCCGGGAAGGTGGCCGCCGGCGGGGGGAGGCTCCTGCTCGGGCCGGACCAGGCCGTGGTCCTGGCCCCCGCTCCTTAGGACGCCGTCGGGGTCTCCGCCCGGCGGACCGGGTGGTGGCTGCGGGCCTCGAGGACCAGGCCGCCGTGGCCGTCGAAGGCGAGCGCGGCGTCGCCGGACACCAACCGGCCGATCTGTTCGCCGACCAGCTCCGCCCGCCACCCCTGGCGGAGCCGGGCTGCCGGATCGCCGCGGAGATAGGCGGCGAGGTCGGCCCGGGTGGCGAGCACCGCGGCGTCGATCCGCTCGTCCCGCGCGAGCTGCGACACCCAGGCGGCGGCGAGCGCCACGGCCGGGCGGAGCTCCCGGTTGACCTCGTCGCTCGGCGGCAGCTCGAGCCGGTCGTCGGGGAGCCGCCGGCCCTCGGCGACCGCGGCGAGGATCTCCTCGGCCACGCCGTCGCGCAGGTACCGGGTGTCGAGGCCGCGGACCTTCGCCACGCCGGCGAGGGTCGTGGGGGGATTGTGGGCGATCGCCTGGGTGGCGAGGTCGGGCAGCACGCTGCGCAACGGCTGGTCGACCCGCTGGGCGCGGGTCTCCCGCCAGGCCGCCACCGCCTGGGCGACGCCCCGGCTGTCGCCACGCAGGGACCGGGCGTCACGCAGCTTCCACCAGGCGCGCGCCGGGTTGGTCGGCTGCGTCGCCCGGCAGCGGACGAGCTCGCACTCCTCCTCCGCCCAGCCGAGCCGGCCCTCCGCCTCGAGCGCCGCCGCCAACGTGTCGGCAAGCTCCAGGAGGTGCTCGACGTCCCCGGCTGCGTACCGCAGCTGCGCGGGGGTGAGGGGGCGGTGGTTCCAGTCGGTCAACCGGTCCCCTTTGACCACCTCTATGCCGAGAAACGAAAGCGACAGCGTCGCCAGCGAGGCGGAGGCATGCCCGAGGAAGCCGGCGGCGATCTGCGTGTCGAGGAGGCGGGAGGGGACGCGCCCGCACGCCCGGTTCAGCACCTCGAGGTCCTGCTCGGCGGCGTGGGCCACCATCACGCCGGGGCCCGCCAGGACCTCGGCCAGGGGTGCGAGGTCGACCGCCAGGGGATCGATGAGGGCGAGGCCCGCCGGTCCGGCGGGTCCCGCCGGCCAGGCCACCTGCACCAGCGCCACCCGCGGCCAGTAGGTGCGCTCCCGGTGGAACTCGGTGTCGAGCGCGTAGCACTCGGCGGCCGTCAGTCGGTCGATGACCTCCGCCAGCTGGCCTCGGTCCGTGACGAGCGCAGGGGGATCGCTCACGCGGGCTCGGGCTCGGCCGCCCACGCCCGGAGCTGGGCCAGGCTGCGAGACAGCAGACGGGAGACCTGCATCTGGCTGACGCCGACCAGGGAGGCGATCTCGGTCTGCGAACAGCCGACGATGAAGCGGAGGGTGAGGATCTGCTGCTGGCGAGCCGGGAGGCGGGCGAGGAGCGGACTGAGGGTCAGGCGCCCGTCGACCTCGGCCAGCCGGCGGTCCCGATCGCCGAGACGGTTGGTCAGGGCGTGGTCGTCGCCGGACGACATCGGGGCCTCGAGCGACGCGTTGTGCCGGAACCCGCCGGCATCGAGCGCCTCGACCACATCCTCCACCGCAGCGTCGAGGCGCTGACCGATCTCGGAGAGCGACGGGGAGCGTCCGAGCTCCTGGGTCAGCTCGTCGATGGACTGCTGGGCACGCAGGTGCAGGTCGTGGACCCGCCGGGGCAGGCGGACCGACCAGGAACGGTCGCGGAGGTGGCGCTTCAGCTCGCCGAGGATGGTGGCGGTGGCGAAGGTCGTGAGCTCGGCCCCCCGGTCCGGGTCGAAGCGGTCGATGGCCTTCAGGAGGCCGATCAGCGCCACCTGGTTGAGGTCGTCGAGCTCCTCCCCCCGCTGACCGAAGCGCGCCGCCAGCGAGTAGGCGAGCCCCTGGTAGGCGGCCACGACCTGATCGCGGGCGGCCGTGTCCGGCGTGTCGGTCTTGCGGGTCTCGCAGTAGCTGCGAATCGCCCGTCGCACCCGCTCACGACTCACGCTCGAGGGCACTGCGCTCGTCACGCTCATGACGCTCACCCGCCGTAGCTCATCCGTGTGTCCTCCATGCGAAGGATCCCGTTGTCTTCGTCGGCTTCCTCGTCGCGGCCCGGCCCGTCGTTCAGGCCTGCATCCACCACCTGGCCGATGAAGAGCGTGTGGCTGCCGCACGGCTGGCGGGCGGTCACCTCGCAGTCGATCCAGGCTCGGGCCTGGGCCAGGATCGGGGATCCGGTCGTGGCCGTCCGCACGGCGAACCCGTTGAGCTGGGCCTCCCCCGGTCCGGGGGCTGCGGGCTTCACGAACTTTCGGACCACCGCCCGGTCGGCCCGCCCGAGCAGGCTGAGGGCGAAGTGGCCGCCCTCGTCGATCAGGCGGTGGGTCAGCGCATCGACCTCGACGCTGACGGCCACGAGCTTCGGGTCGGTGGACACCTGGATGGCCCAGTTGAGGGTCATGAGGTTGGCCGACTCCCCGGCGCGGCTGCCGAGCAGGTAGAGGCCCGACGGCATCATCCACAGGACGCGCCGCCGCAGCCGGTCGTACTCCTCCGGCTCGGTCCCCGGCGGGAACGGCCCGAGTGG
>WQVT01000327.1 GCA_009785715.1 Acidimicrobiaceae bacterium
CATAGGGGTGCAGCGGCCCGGCGCGGAGCAGGCAGAGCACGGTGAGGCTCGCCGGCGACGGCCGGGGGGGCGGTGCCGGTCGATGAGACGGTGTCGGGCTGGCAGGCGAGGCAGCGGGCACGTTACGAGGTTACTAGTTCCCTGAGAACTAGCCGTTGTGGTGTTCTTACCAATAGTCTCTTGACCGTCACTCGTTTAGTCTATAGCGTCCTTACCACTAGTCGATTGACCAAGGAGCACAACGGTGTCCGAGACTGCCCCATCGAACGAAGCCCCGCTGATCGAAGCGGTCGCTCTCGAGGTCCGGTTCGGCAAGGTCACGGCCCTCGACGGCCTCGATCTCTCCGCACCGACCGGCGAGGTGCTCGCCATCCTCGGACCGAACGGCGCCGGCAAGACCACCTTCGTCCGCACCATCGCCACCCTGGTGGCCCCCTCCGGGGGCACCCTCTCCGTGCGCGGACTCGACGTGACGGAGCACCCGACGGGGGTACGGCGGGAGATCGGCCTCGCCGGGCAGGCGGCCGCCGTGGAGCCGACGATGACCGGGCGGGAGAACCTCGAGATGGTCGCGCGGCTCTTCGGGCACCGCCGGCGCCGGGCACGGGCCGTGGCAGACGAGGTGATCGAGCTCCTCGACCTCGGCGAGGTCGCCGGCCGGCGCAGCGGGGGGTACTCGGGCGGGCAGCGGAGGCGGCTCGACCTGGGGGCGAGCCTCGTCGGTGCGCCGCGGCTGCTCCTCCTCGACGAGCCGACCACCGGCCTGGACCCCGCAGGGCGGGCGGAGGTGTGGGCGGCCGTTCGCAACCTGGTTGGCGGTGGCACGGATGTGCTCTTGACCACCCACTACCTCGAGGAGGCCGACGAGCTCGCCGAGCGCGTCGTGGTCATCGACCGCGGGCGGGCGATCGCGGCGGGGACCGCGTCCGAGCTGAAGGCCGGCATCGGGCGGGACGTCATCGAGGTGGTCCTCGCGACGACCGACCAGCTGGGCGCGGCGGCCTCCCTCCTCGAACGCCTCACCGCCGACGCCCCGGTCATCGACCCCGGCAACCGACGCCTCCGCAGCCGTGCCGACGGCGGCGTCCTCGACCTCGCCGAGGCCATCCGGGCCTTCCAGGGCGGCGGCGTGGCGGTCGAGGAGATTGCCCTGCGCCGGCCGACGCTGGACGAGGCGTTCCTCGCCCTGACGGCCTCACCGTCCACGGCGCGTTCCGGCGTCGATCGTCCTTTGCCCGACTCGGTTTCAACAGGAGACCACTCATGACCACCGCAACCCTCGTCCGGCCCGAACGGCCGCCCGCCGCCGGCGTAGCGGCCCTGCAGATCGCCCAGCGGGCGCTTCGCAAGTACGTGCGCACTCCCGGCCTGCTGGTGATGGGGATGGTGCAGGCGGCGATGTTCCTCTTCAGCTTCCGCTTCGTCTTCGGGGGCGCTCTGCGGGCCGGCTCGGGCGCCTACGTCGCCTTCCTGACGCCGGGGTATGTGGCAACGATCGTGCTCTTCAGCGGCGGCGCGGTGGCGGTCGGCGTGGCAGAGGACCGCGCCGGGGGCTTCACCGACCGCCTGCTGTCCCTGCCGATCCCGCGCCTCTCGCTCGTCGCCGGGCGGGTGCTGGCGGATTTCTCCACCAACGCCTGGTCGATCCTCTTCACCGCGGGCGTGGGCTTCGCCTTCGGCTTCCGCCTCCCGGGCAGCGCGCTGCAGGGCGTGGGGGCGCTCGGCCTGTGCCTGCTCTACGGGCTCGTGTTCACCGCCGTGTTCATCGTCATCGGCCTCTACGCACCCAACCCGCAGGGCGCGCAGGGCATGTCGATGATCGCCTTCGTCCTGGCCTTCATCGCCAGCACCTATGTTCCCCCGTCAACGATGCCCGGCTGGCTCCAGCCCTTCGCCAAGTACCAGCCGGTGACGCCGATGGTGAACGCCGTCCGCTCCGCCCTCGTCGGCGGGACCCACGACCTGGCGGCCGCCCTGATCTGGTCGGCGGCGATCCTCGTCGTCTTCACCCCCATCGCCGTCCTCCGCTACCGGCGGGCCTAGGTGCGACCGGCGTCCCGGATCGCCTGCCACACCCGCTCGGGGCTGAACGGTGGGTCGATGTGACGGACCCCGAGCGGGGCGAGGGCGTCGAGGACGGCGTTCTGGACGGCCGGGGTGGCACCGACGGTCCCCGACTCACCGACCCCCTTCGCCCCGAGCGGGTTCCGTGGCGAGGGCGTCACCGCCTCGCCGAGCTCCCACGAAGGCAGGTCGGCCGCGCTCGGCACCAGATAGTCGATGAGTGAGCTGGTGAGCGGGTTGCCGTCGCGGTCGTAGGCGACCGCCTCGTACAGCGCCTGCGCCACGCCCTGCGCCAGCCCGCCGTGGATCTGGCCGGCGACGATGATCGGGTTGACCACGGTGCCGCAGTCGTCGACCGCAACGAGGCGTCGGAGGTCGACCCGGCCGGTCTCGGTGTCCACCTCGACCACGGCGATGTGGGTGCCCGACGGGTAGGTCCCGCCCTCCTGGGAGAAGTCGTCCTCGGCGAAGAGCTCGACCTGATGCTCGCCGGCGGCCCTGGCGACCTCCTCCCACGACACGGACCGGGACGGGACCCCGGCGACGGACAGCCGGCCCGCCTCGGCGGCGACGATGTCGTCGGGGGCCGCCTCCAGCAGCTCGGCCGCCAGCTCGCGTGCCCGGTCGAAGACCTCCGTGGCCGAGCGGTGGACGGCGCTGCCGGCGAGCTGCAGGGACCGGGAGCCGAACGTCCCCGTGCCGCGGGCGACCACCCCGGTGTCGGAATGCACGACCCTGACCGCCTCCAGCGGAACGGCAAGCACCGTGGCGGCCACCTGCGCCAGCGTCGTCTCGTGCCCCTGGCCGTGCGGGCTCGAGCCGCTGAGGACGAGCACCTGCCCGTCGGGCTCGACCCGGACGGCGCCGTACTCGGGCCCGCCGCCGCTGATCTCGCAGAAACAGCTCACACCGATGCCGAGGCTCACCGGGTCCCCGGCGGCGCGCCTCGCACGCTGCTCGGCGCGGAGACCCTCGTAGCCGACGAGTGCGACCGCCTCGTCGAGCGCCTTGTGGTACTCGCCGCTGTCGTAGGACGCACCGGTCGGGGTCTCGTAGGGAAAGTCGCCCGGCCGCAGCAGGTTCCGGCGGCGGAGCTCGATCGGGTCCAGGCCCACCTCGGCGGCGAGCAGGTCCATCGCCCGCTCCAGCATCGCCGTCGCCTCGGGGCGTCCCGCACCGCGGTAGGGGCCGACCGGGGTCGTGTTGCTCACCGTCACCATCGTGTGGAGGTCGATCTTCGGGATTCGGTAGGGCCCCGAGCCCATGATCCTGCTGGTGCGCGCCGACAGGACGCCCCGCCACGGATAGGCGCCGGCCTCGCTCACCGTCCGCGCCCGCATCCCGACGATCGTCCCGTCAGCGCCGGCGCCGAGCTCCACGTCCTGGACCTGGCCCCGTCCCTGGGTCATCGAGACGAGGTTCTCGGAACGGGTCTCCACCCACCGCACGGGCCGGTCCAGGCGACAGGCGGCGGCGGCGACCACGAGGTGCTCCGGATAGGTCCCACCCTTGGCCCCGAAGCCGCCGCCGACTGCGGGGGCGATGACCCGCAACGCTTCTATCGGCAGACCGAGGTATTGGTGCAGGTCGGCGCGGATCCGGAACGGCGCCTGCGTGCTGGCCCACACCTTCAACCCGCCGCCCTCCTCGGGGACGGCCAGGAAGGCGCCGGGCTCGAGGGGCACGGCCGCGACCCGCTGGTTGTAGAACCTGGCGCGCACGACGACCTCGGCGCCGGCCAGGACGTCGCCGTCCGCCTCCCCGGGCCAGTCGGCGACCACGTTCCGGCCGTGCTCGGGGAACAGCACCGGGGCTCCCGGCTCGATCGCCGCCAGCGGTTCGACCACCGAAGGGAGATCCTCCACGCTGACCTCGACCAGCTCGGCGGCATCCACCGCGGCGGTCTCGGACTCGGCGATCACCACGGCGACCGGTTCGCCGACGAAGCGGACCCGGCCCCGGGCCAGCACGGGCCGGGCCAGGTAGGGGCGGACCGGCGCCGGCGGCAGGGCGGGCTCGGGCATGTCGGCGAGGTCCA
>WQVT01000328.1 GCA_009785715.1 Acidimicrobiaceae bacterium
GGGTCACACGCGCCGGAAGGTGATCCAGAGGTCGGGCTTGAACAAGGCCGCCACGAACAGCGGCCAGAGCATGGTGCCCCGGCACCAGAACTCGACCGTCCTCCCCTCTTCGATCTCGAAGGCATGGGTGCGGCTCAGATGCCGCCCCGCGCCGAGGCGGACGGTGTGCCGGCCGACCTCGACGGGCAGCTCGATGGTCTCCAGGGCACGCAGCGCGCCGATCACCTTGCCGTCGACCTCGACGGGGAAGGGGCCGGCGTAGACGGGGCCGCCCCAACGTCTGGTGATGCTCAGCGTCCCCGAGGGCATGGTGACCTCGCGTGAAGTTAGCCTTCCCGCCGCGCCCCGCCAAGGACCGTTTCCCTATCGGACTCCGACAGGTGGGTCCCGGGGCCGTGGCGGGTAGAAACAAGCGTCAGGGGGGTACACACCCTCGCCCCTTTTCTCCAACTTCCTTTTCGAGGACGTCGAATGAGCGATATCGAGCACTTCGAGGCCGACCCGGCCGACATCGCCGAACAGGAGATGGGAGTGGCCGAGGACGACCACGACCCCTTCCCCCGGCCGGCGAGCCGCGACCCTGAAGCTCCGGAGGCCGACGCCGCCGAGCAGGCGATCGAGGTCTTCGACGACGAGGAAGAGGACCCGCGATAGCCGGTACCACCTGGCGCCGGGCGATCCCGGTTCTGGGCTCCAGCCTCCGGGGCTACCGGATCGGGTGGCTGCGGGCCGATCTCCTCGCCGGCCTGACGCTTGCGGCCATCGCCGTCCCCGAGCAGATGGCCACGGCCCGGCTGGCGAACGTGGCCGTGTTCACCGGCCTGTACGCCTTCGCGGCCGGCTCGGTGGCCTTCGCCCTCTTCGGCTCCGACGCCCGCACGTCGGTCGGCGCCGACTCGACGATCGCTCCCATCTTCGGCGCCGGGGTCGCCGCCGTCGCCGCCGTTGGGACGCCCGCCTATGGCCACCTCGTGACCTGGTTCGCCCTCCTCGTGGGCGTGGTGGTGACGGCGATGGGGCTGCTGCGCCTCGGCTGGGTCGCCGATTTCCTGCCTTCACCGGTCGTCACCGGGCTGCTGGCGGGCATCGGGGTGGAGATCCTGGTGCGCCAGCTGGCGAGCGTCACCGGCATCGCGGCCTCCCAGACGAGCACGATCGGCCGCCTGCGCGGGCTGTGGGACCATCGCTCGGGCCTCGACTGGCGGACGCTGCTGATCGCCGCGCTGGTGCTGGCGGCGGTAATCGGCGCCGAGCGGATCGACCGGCGGGTGCCCGGTCCGCTCATCGGCCTGATCCTCTCCCTCGCCATCGTGGCGAGCTTCGGGCTCGCGGCAGGAAGCGCCTCGCACGGGACGGTGAAGGTGGTGGGCGCCGTGCACGCCACGTTCCCGACCTTCGGGGTGCCGCCCGCTTCGTTCGCCGACCTGCGCAAGCTGATCGGCCCCGTCCTCACCGTGGCGTTCGTCTGCCTGGTGCAGACGGCGGCCACCGAACGGGTGTCCGCGGAGGGGTCCGGGAGCGAGCCGCCGACGGGCGCCACGAACCAGAACCTGGCCGCGGTGGGCGCCGGCAGCCTGCTGGCGGGCCTCTCCGGCTCGTTCGCCGTCAACGCCAGCGCGCCGCGCACCGCGGCCGTCGCGAACGCCGGCGGCCGCACCCAGCTCACCGGCCTCCTGGCCGTGGCCGGCGCACTGGTGGTGGCGGCATTCGGCGGGCCGTTGCTGAAGGACCTGCCGGAGGCGACGCTCGGCGCGATCCTGATCTTCGTCGCCACCCGCCTGTTCCACTTCGACCAGATGGTGGCGGTGTGGCGGTACGACCGGTTCGAGTGGGCACTCGGGCTGTTGACCGGGGGCGTGGTCGCGATCGTCGGGATCGAACAGGGCATCGTCGTGGCGGTGGTCCTGGCCCTCGCCCAGCGCATCCGGCTCACCGCCCGGCCACGCGACTCGATCCTCGGACGGGTCCCCGGGACCGACCACTGGATCCCGACCGACGTGGGCCGGACGACCGAACAGGTGCGCGGCATCGTCGCCTATCTCGTGTACTCGCCGATCTGGTACGGCAACGCCAGCTTCGTGCGCTCCCGGGTCCTCGCCGCCGTCGGGCGGAAGGAGTACGCCCCGGTGCACGCCCTCGTCTTCGACGCCAACGGCGTCGCCGACGTGGACTACACCGGGGCCACGGAACTGCGCCGGCTGATCGAAAACCTCACCGCGCAGGGGATCAGCGTCTACGTCGCCCGCACCTCGGAGGAGGTCCACCATGACCTCCGCCTCGCCGGGCTGCTCGCCCCCCTCGGGGTGAACCACATCCACGCCACGGTGGCGGGCGCGGTGGCGGCGGCGTCTGCGGCCATCGCCTCGGAGTCGACCGGGTCGACCGGGTCCACCGGTCCGGCCGGGCCGGCTGGCTCGACTGCGGCCACCGCCTCGGAGGGCGCTACTCCGCCAGCAGCTGCGCCCGGGCCTCCTTGATCTGCTTGCGCTGCTCGGCGCTGACCCTGGGCATCGACAGCCCGAGGTCGTCGATGGCGTGCACCAGGATGCCGGCGATGAGCGCCCGGGCGGTGTGCTTGTCGTCGGCCGGAATGACGTGCCAGGGTGCCCACGGCGTCGAGGTTGCGGTGATGGCCGCCTCGTAAGCCGCCTGGTACTGCTCCCAGTAGCGGCGCTCGGCGAGATCGGATGCGGAGAACTTCCAGTGCTTGGACGGGTCGTCGAGGCGCTCGAGGAGCCGCTGGCGCTGCTCGCCGGCCGAGAGGTGGAGGAAGAACTTGACGACCCGCGTCCCGTTGCGATCCAGGTGGCGCTCGAAGGCGTTGATGTCCTCGTACCGCTCGTCCCAGAACTCCTTGGCCATCTGGGCGGAGTTCTTGGCCGGGCCGGCTCTGGCGGAGCTGGCTTTGGCGGACTTCTTGGGCGGGCCGGTCACGGCGTCGCCGAGCAGTTCGGGGTGGACCCGCACCACCAGCACGTCCTCGTAGTGGGAGCGATTGAAGATCCCTATGCGCCCCTTCTCCGGGAGGGCCTCGGAGACGCGCCAGAGGAAGTCGTGGCGTTGCTCGAGGGAGCTCGGTTGCTTGAACGACGTCACCTCACATCCCTGCGGGTTGACCCCGGAGAGGACGTGCTTGATGGTGCCGTCCTTGCCGGCGGCGTCGAGACCCTGGACGACCATCAGCACGGCGTGGGTCGCGCTGGCATAGAGCAGCTCCTGCGCCGCTTCGAGCTCCTCGACGAAGTCGTGCAGCTCGGCTTCGGCCGCCGCCTTCTTCGAGCGCTTCGGGGGCCCGCCCTTGGCTTTCCCGAGCTCGCTCATCGTGGCCCGCTTCGCCAGGGCCGCCTCGTGGCCGGGACGCACCCGCAACTCCTCGACCACCGACTTCTCGAGCTTCATCGGCACCTCCCCGCGGACGGTTTCCCCGTGCCTCTTGGTGCGTCGAGGCTAGGTCGACGGGCCGGCTGACGCCCGAAATCGCCGGGCGATCCGTCCTGGGGCTGTGAGAGGATTGCTCAGGTGTTCCCCGATCCCTACCGCCGGGTGCTCAGGACGCCCGGTGCCCCCTCGCTGTACATCCTGGCGCTCGTTGCCCGGATCCCCGTCGCCGCGGCGCCCCCGGCCCTCACGCTGCGCGTGGTGCTCGGTCTGCACCAGGGGTTCGCCCGTTCCGGGCTGATCGCCGCGTCGGTGGGGATCGGCATGGCGGTCGGCGCGCCGCTGCTCGGCCGCCTGATCGACCACCGCGGGGCCCGGGCCGCGCTCGCCCTCACCGTCGTCGCCCAGGCTCTGTTCTGGGTCGGGGCCGCCACGCTGTCCTATGAGTGGCTGCTCCCGATCGCGTTTGTTGGCGGCGCCCTCTCCATCCCGGTGTTCTCCCTCGCCCGCCAGGCCGTCGCCGCCCTGCTCCCCGACGCCGACCGCGGAGCCGGGATGTCCCTCGACTCGATGGGCGTCGAGCTTTCCTACTCGATCGGCCCGGCTCTCGGTGTGGTGGCGGTCACCCGGCTGGGCTCGGCCACCGCGATGCTCGTCATCGGCGCCAGCCTGGTGCTCGCCGGGGCCGGGCTCTTCCTGCGCAACCCGGCCACGACCCCCGA
>WQVT01000329.1 GCA_009785715.1 Acidimicrobiaceae bacterium
GTCGACGCGATGCTCCCGCCGGCGCTCGTCCGGTTGCTCAACGAGCACGGTCACCTCGCCGAGCACGTCTACGACATCGGCCCAGGCGACGCATCCGACCGGGAGCTGTTGCGTTACGCCTTCGAGAATGAGGCGGTCCTCGTTACCAAGGATGAGGACTTCGTCGATCTGGTCACTGTCGGCGAAGACATCCCCACGTTGGTCTGGATCCGGGTCTCCAACACACGCCGGGCGCCGCTGCTGGCATGGTTCGAGCCACGGATCGAGCAGATCGTCACGATGGTCGAGTCGGGCAACGGGCTCATCGAACTCCGATGACGCAGCCTGGTGAAGGCGCGGGCGTGACCCAAACATGACCCAACGGGCGGTCATCGGCGGTCCCGAGCGGGCCGCGCCGGCAACTCAGAAACGGCCTCTCACCTGAGCTTCCGCTTCTGTCCCGCCTCCTTGACGTGAGGCCAGAGACGACCGGACAGATTCCAGGACAGAAGTGTCCCCCGCTGGGTTCGCCGTTCGTCCCTCCACTGAACCCGATCCCGATCACCGGGAGATCACCACAGAGAGGGGAAGCAAATGACTGTCAGCAACGCCGGACAGACGATCTCGCAGGTGAAGTACGTGTCCGTATCCACCGTCCGCAAGACCGGCGTGGCGGTCGCGACGGCCACCTGGATCGTCCCGCTTGACGGCGGCCGGCTCGGCATCTTGACCTCTTCGGCCTCCGGCAAAGCCAAGCGGCTTCGGAACAACCCCAGCGTGACACTGCAGCCGAGCGATGTCCGAGGCCAGATCAAAGCCAGCACCACGCCGGTGACCGGCACCGCCCAGCTAGTGAACGCCGGTCCGGACTTCGAAGCGATCACGTCCAAGGTGAAGGCCAAGTACGGCCTGATGGTGCCGATCAGCCGGCTGGCAGACGGTCTCCGGCACCTGGGTAAGGGCCCCTTTCCCTATGCGGACACCGGCGTGGTGATCACTCTCCCGGGCTGATTTCGGCGACGACCGTCGCGGGAATCAGCGGTCGGCCTGGCGGGCCAAGGAATCGCGGGCTGGGTTCCTGGGCGCGCCGGTCCCGACCGGGGATGAAGGGGCCGGCCTGTCCGCCTGGATCGCCGCAGGCGGACCGGACGAAGCGGTTCAGCTACTCCCGGCCATCTGAGCCACCGCGGGAGTCGTGCCGGAGGCGACGCAAGTACCCGTGCAGGCAAGCTACGCCGGCGCCGATGGTCGCCAGGTCAACGATGCGGCCGATCGTCAGGTAGGAGTCGGTTGACAGGGTGACGGCCAGGACGACGTGGAGCAGCGCGTGCAGCACGAGGAAGGAACCGATCATGACGCTCAGCGCCGTGTCGAGGGAGCGATCGGAATGGGTGACCTTCAAGACTTGTCCGAGGGGAAGCGGCCGGCGGGCCAAGGAGGCACAGAGCAGGAGCACCCCGACGACGAAGGTGATCACAGCCTCGTGCAGCTTCAGCGGGAGGGTGCTGCCGTCGGTGAGCAGAGAGGCGAGGCAGGCGATAGCGAAACCCACCGAGGTGAGTGCCGCCCAGAGGTCCACGTGGCGTCGGACCATCATGAGGGCGATCGTGTAGGAGGCGGGTAAGGCACCGGCGATCGCAAGTGCCGCCGCGTCCGAGGGCAGCAGTGGGCGCACCGAGAAATATGCGATCACCGACAGAGCCGGGAGAGCGACCAGACGCGCTGCTCGCCGGTGACCGGTCCTTCCCTCCGGTCGCAGCACCGGAGGATCGACGCCGGGCGCCGGCGCGCCACGGTGGGCTGTGAGATTGCTCATCGTTGACCCTCCCTTGTACGGCACCTGGAGTCCAACGGACTCCGGGTTTCCGGTGAAGTCGTTCGACCGGTCATGCGGGCTCTGCGATCCCGGCCAGCGCCTGGTTCAGGGCTTCACGGACCGTCTCGATCAACGAGCCGGAACGGTTCCCCATCCAGTAGGTGACCGCCGCTCGCTCTGCCCCGACGACCGTCGCAGCCAGCACGCGGGCGCCGAGTCCACCCACACGAGGAGCGCGTGTCTCGATCGCGTCGGCGAGCTCCCGCTCCGCTGAGGCCATTTCTCTCAGGTACTCGCCGTGTACCGCCGGCTCCTGCGCAACCAGTGAACGAAAGTCCCTCAACCAGTTCGGCGGCAGTCCGAGGTCTCGTCCCGGCCGGTACTGGCCGATGACAGCGGCTATCAGGGTTTCCCTGAGCGGCTCCTCGGCGGGAGTAGTCCGCACCGCCCCGGCCATCCCGGCTGCGTGCCGACCGGCGAGCCAGGCGATGGCGTGCTCTTTGCTGGTGAAGTAGTTGTTGAAGGTGCGAGGAGACACGCCAACTGCGGCCGCGATCTCGGGCACCCGCGCGTCGGCGAGACCGCGGCTCTTGGCCAGCTCGAACGCGGCGACAGCCAGGTCGAAGCGGGTCTGTTCCTTCTGGAGGTCACGCCGGCGCGGCGTCCGGCATCCAGGAGTGGGAGCGGTGTTCGTGACTGCCATATGCCGGAGGCTAGTCGAAAACTTGCGTGTTACGCAATAGATGCTTATCACGCACCTCAGCGCGGATGCGAACTCAGGTGGGTCCCGGCTCGTCGGTGCTCACCTTGCGGCCCCATGCCCCGGCGATCGCGGGCCCAAGGGCCACCGCCCGGTAGGCCTGCGCCTCGTGAAAGAGTCGATCCTGGAGGGAATCCAGTGCGAGCTCCTCGTTTGTAGCGATTCGGGCGGCAACGATCACCGGCGCGAGGCTCTTGACGACACTGGCGAAAGTGGCCGGCCCGGCGGGGTCATCGGCTTGGAGGTACTGCTGGACCCCGAACGTGTCGACGTCCGTTAGGCCGGCATCGCGCAACATGCTCCCGAGTTGGGCGCCGATCACCGGGTTGGCTCCCGCATGCCGGAACGCAGCCATGACCCATTCCCGGGCCGTGTTGAACAGTGGCATCGGTGGTTCGGTGCGTGTCGATCCGACGTCGAAATCGATCATCGCCATCACCCCGTCGTCGGCCAATCCCCCGAGGTGATGGCGGAGCACCTGGACCGGGTCTCGGAGGTGGAACAGGATCAGCCGTCCGACCACCGCGTCGAACGGCTCCCTGTCGCGGAAGGTGCGAACGTCGGCCTCGACGAATCGCATGTTGTGGGCACCTGCCGCGACCCTGCGCCGCTCGGCGACCGCGAGCATCGGAGCGGCCTCATCGACGCCGACGACTTCGCCGGTCGCCCCGACCAACTCGCGAAGCTGGAACGCCACATGGCCGAGGCCGGTGCCGAGATCGAGCACCCGCATCCCGGCTGCGATACCCGCGCGACCGAGGAAGAGTGCCGTGGTCGCTGCGATGCTGGCCGCCTGGGCGTCCAACCGATCCAACTCGGCCTCGGACGTGCCGAGTGAGTACGTGTGCGTGTCCGCCACTGTTCGTGCCCCCTACTTCGCCGCCGCTGGAGGGACGCTACTCCTCGTGAATGAGTGTGCCAAGGCCCGAGCAGGCTGCGACTGCAGGAGATTCTCGGCCAGCTCAGCGGGCGGTCGGCCGCCGGTTGTTGCGCTGTCGTCAGCCGGCCGGCCCCGGCTGAGCAGGCAGCAGCCCGGCCCTACTCGTCGTCCCCGACCGAGATGTTCAACGCCGCAAAGACGGCCAGGGCCGCGGGAACGATCTGTTCGCTGCCGATCGTGACCCCCCGTAGCGCCTCGCCGCCGTGGAGGCGGTCCAGAATCGACCCGTGGAGCCGGCTCCCTCGGAGATCGCTCTTCGACAGATCAGCCCCGGAGAGGTCGCACCGTTCGAACCGGGCCGCCGGCAACTTCGACCCGTGGAAGTCGCTGTCCACGAGGTCGCAGTCGTGGAACTCTGCCCGCTGCCACTCACTCGTCCGAAGGCTGGCCTCGGCCATCTTGCAATCGAAGAAGGCCACGTCGTCGAAGTTCGAACCGAGGGCCTGAAGACCGGAGAGTCGGCAGCGGTGGAACTCGACGCGGGTGAGCCGGCATTCTCCCAGGAAGACCCCGGAGAAATCGGAGTCGAGAACGACACAGTCCGTGAGATGGCCTCTGCTCAGGCGACTGCCGGTCAACCTTGCGTCGACGAGGCGGCA
>WQVT01000330.1 GCA_009785715.1 Acidimicrobiaceae bacterium
CTGGCGGCGGTCGTCGCCGGCACCGGAGATAGCGCCAGGTAGCCGGCGACGAAGACCAGGATCGTCGGGATCATGCTGTTCGGATCGGTGCCCACCCCGCCGAGGAAGCCCAGGTCCTGGACCAGCACCCAAACGACGAGGCACAACAACGTCATCGCCAAGACGGTCACTCGCACCATGCGTGGGCGGGCAATCAGGAACATCACGCCGCTCAGGGCGAGGGCAATGACCACGAACAGGTTGACTGCAAAGCCGTTGGCGGCATCGAACCGCCCGAAGCTCGCAAGCAACGAGGACAGCCAGTGCGGCTGCGATGTCTGGGACATGGTTTGCACCGTGGAGGCCAGTGAGCCTTGCCAGAACCCCCGACCGGGCCAGGCCTGCAGGAGTGCCATTCCGACGAAGAACAGGCCTACGATGCGGAGGATCGTTTGACCCAGGCGCGGTGATCGCCAACGACCCTCCGGGAGGGCGACGAGCAGCCCGGCGAAGCAGTAAATGAGCACCGCGCCCGGCGCGCCGGTCAGCCAGCTAAGCCCGGGAGCGAAGATGCCGCCGAAGGACTCGCCGAAAATCCATACGTTCAACCCCCAGCCGGCGCTGGCGAGTCCGGCGAGGCGGGAGACGTTCCCACGGGGGGCGACGAGGAGCCACACGCCGATCCCTACCTGGATCCAGACCGCCGCAGTCGCGGCGACGATCGGGTGATTGGTCCACATCGTCGCCATCGGGTTCACGAGATGTTGCACCCAGCCCGGGGAGTTGTCCGCCGTCGGCGAGATCACCTGCGGCACCATCCCGAGTGGCATTGATGCCTGCGCCTGCAGGATCCCGTCGAGGATCCACAACAGGCCAAAACCGATCCGCAGAAGCCGCCGGGCGTCGGGCTCGGGCGCCAGCTCGCCGCGGTTCGGGCCTCCACCGTGCCAGACCTGTCCGGTCCGGAGAGCCTGGGGGGCACGCAACACGCACCAGGCGACGGCTGCAGCCGCCAAGATCAGGAGGGCCACGAGTCCCGAGTGATAGAGGGCAGAGTGGAAGGCTGAGACGACCATGGGGTCGTTCATCCTCAGCCCGGTTCCCGTACCTGACATGTTTCCCGTGCCTGGCATGACGGTCAGGTCTCCTTTAGTCGACAACCGTGGAATGAGAGCCGAACTGGCGACGCCGAGATGTACGACGGCCCGGGTACGACGACAACGGGCACACTGGCCGTCATCTCCAGTATTCGGTCCAACGCTTGCGGGAAGTCATCGACAACAAGGCCGAACAGAAATCGACCAAGGCGATCTGACCTGACCCTCTCGCCCGTCCGTTTCCCAAGCGGTTCCGGTAATGAACCGGCGGTCCGAACGGATGGCGCCACAGCAGGCTGTGGCTAGCACTGAAGACCGAGCTCACGCGCTTCCTCGTAGGCTTCCTCGGCCTCCTCCGTCCGGCCGAGTGCCTTCAGTGCGTCTCCCCTATCGACCCACCCCCGGGCGAACTTGGGGTCGATGTGGACTGCGTAGTCAAACGCCACCGCGGCGTCCCGGTAGCGCTTGAGCGCGCGCATCGCCTGCCCCAAACCGACGTACAGGTTGATTACGTACGGGTGTTTCTGAGCCGCGCTCCAGAAGGCCTGCCCCGCCTGCTCATACCGCTCCAGGTCAAGCAGGGTCTGTGCCCTCCGCTGCCTTGCCGGCAGAGTGTCTGGTTCCAGCGCGATGGCTCGCTCAAACGCGGCCAACGCCTCCTCCAGTTGGCCAAGCTGCGTCAGGGCGATGCCCCGGTTCAGGTGGGCGCGCGCACAGGCGGGGTCGACGGCAAGGGCGAGATCGTAAGCGGCCACCGCCTCGTGATGGCGCTCGAGACCCGCGAGCGCCGTGCCGACATCTGTCTGGACTTCCGCCTCGTCCCCTTCGAGCTCGAGACTGGCCATATACGCGGCCAGTGCCTCTTCGTGGCGGCTAAGGCTGGACAGGGCATGGCCCTCGAGATGGTGATAATCCGCATGGGTGCGGTCTCGCTCAATCGCTTGCCGCACCGCCTTCAGCGCCGCTTCTGGATCCTTGAACTCCCACAGCAGCAAGACGCCTTCGTTGAAGTAACTGTGCGCATCTTGGGGGTCGAAGATCGTCGCCCGCTCGTAGGCCGCGAGCGCGTCCTCGGGCCGCTGTAACCGTCGGTACAGGACCCCCAAATTGCGCCACGCGCCGGCATAGGTCACCTCCTCTGCAACCGCACGCTCGTACGCCGCCAGGCTCTCCTCATGGCGGTGGAGCTTGCTTAGCGCCAAACCTTTGCCGTTCCAGGCAGCGGCATACTCCGGATCCAGATCCAGTGCCCGCTCAAAGACAGCTAGCGCTTCGTCGCTCTGCGCCTGACTGAGCAACGTCTCGCCCTCGGTAACCAGGCGTTCGATTTCTTCTTCGCTCATGACGGTGGCCTCTGTGGGCATGGGTGCGCGTTCTCTCCACGGGTGTCAGAGGTGTCCGAGATACGGACTGACACAGTCCTGGCTTCGACATCGCTTCCCGAGATGCCCACCGCCACTGCCCTCGATTCAACGAGGGCAGTGGCGGCTGAGGGCAGCAGGTGCTTCACGTGCCATCTCAGACGCAAGGTGGAGCTGACCGACGCTTCGCTCCAATCAGTTCACGACCCTGAAGCCGTGCATCAACTCGTTGTCCTCGTGCTCAAACATGTGGCAGTGCCACATGTAGCCCGGCCCTGTGGTGGGGTCGAAGGCGAACGCATTCTGGCCCGCTTGCACCTCGCCGACGGGAATATCCACCGGCGCCCACCGCACGACCACCCGGTTGACATGCTGGTCCAGGCCATGGAACACGTCCTTCCACCCCCGCTCATACGGCTCTGGCGGCGTAGGAGACCCCGTGAGGAAGGGACCGAACGCTGGGTTCCCGCCAATGGCGCCGTCGGCGTTGGGAGTGTTGTAGTCGTTCGGCGGCCCGTAGCCGGGGATCATGACGCCCGGCGGGTAGTCCACGAGGCCAGCGGTGCCGTCCGGCTGGATGCCAAAGAACGTGCCGCCCGGGAACGCCTGAGCGTAGGCGCCGGCATGGTAGCCGGCGACATCGGCCTCATCACCAACTTCCTGGCGGTTGAGCACCTGGAACTGGATGAGGTGGATATGGATCGGGTGGGTCTCGTCGGTCATGACCAAGATCTCCCACAGCTCCGTGGAGCCCACCCGCGGCAGCTCCGCCAAGTGCATGCCCTGCCCGGCGAGATCGGGCTCCGTGTCCGGGACCACGATGTCGGTGCCCTGGCGCATACCCATCATCGTCGTGTTGTTGATCAGGTACTCGACCGTGAACGGGCCGCCGAACTGGCCGGTGGGGTCATTGCCGGGCCCGGCATCCAGCTCCAGGAATGTCAGCTGCCGCTTCACATCGATGTTCACGCCGGGAGCGAGCGTGCCGGTGGTTGGGTCCGCCAGCCGCACAATCGCCGGCAACTGATTGCTACCGCCGCGCAGCGGCGCTCCGCTTGCCGGGTTGTAGGTGTTGTCAGGAGCGCCGCGCCCGCTGCCGACCCGGAACTGCATGATTCGGCCGTCGAGGGTTGGATCCGGGAAGACGTCTTCGGGCGCGGTGGCCAGGACGGCCAACGGCGACGGCGCGGAGTTGAGGAGATTGAAGGTTTGCCCCTCCAGCCCCGTGAAGTCGATGATGACATCGGCGCGCTCGGTCGTGCCCAGAAGGAGCTTCGTGCCTCCTTCGACGTTGTTGTCGTTCGGGTCGAAGCTCAGCTTGACCGGCGTGTCGAGCAGGCCGCCATCGGTGCCGATCTGCCAGATCGGGGGACCGGCCGCTCCCGTTGTCGCGTTCGCCAGCCACATCTGGAACCAGCGCATGTTGGCGAAGTTGAGCATGCGGAAGCGGTAGCGGCGCGGCTCGACGTCGAAGAACGGCCACGACGCACCGTTGACGCAAATCACATTGGCGAAGAACGAGTCCAACCAGAAGGGATGGACGTTTGGGTCTCCGCCGCCGGAGAACGGGTACAGGAGCTGACCGTTGGTGTCGAACTCCCGGTCCTGCATCGTCAGCTCGATCTCGAACTCGCCCGCCGGCAGCCCCA
>WQVT01000331.1 GCA_009785715.1 Acidimicrobiaceae bacterium
GAGCTGTGCCAAGAGCTCGGCTGGACCGGAGACACGGTTGAGCAGTTCCTCGACGTGTGCCTTGGTCCCCCGGAGCGGCTCCATCATGGGCACGCGGCGCAGCGGATCGGTACCCAGATCGAACACCAGCGAATCCCAGTTTGCCGCGGCAATCGAGGATCCCCAGCGCTGCAGACACTTACCCCGGAAGTAGGCCCTGGTCGTCGTCGGCGGTTCGCTGACGGCCCGGTCGATGTCCGCAGGGTCGAGGATGCGCTCCATCCCCACCCGAGCGTAGAGGGATCTTTCCGGACGCACGTCGTGATATTGGAGGTCCATGGCAGCCAGCTTCGGGTCGGTCCACGCCAGGCCGTGCCGCTCCCGGTACCCGTTGATTACCCGGTACTTGGCGACCCAATCGAGCTTTGAGGCCAGGCTCAGGGGATCGGACTCGAGGCCGGTCAGCACCTCCTCCCACCGCCGGAGGATGTCGGCGCCGATGTCGGCGCCGCCGACGGAGTCGAAGCCGCACTCCTCGCCGTACTTTCGGGCGAGGTCGAGATGTTCCCACTGCAGGTCGAGTGCGGTGATCGTGCCGCCGCCGGCAAGGGCGAGGGGCTGGCGGAGGCTCAGGTCGTAGGAGACCTGGCGCAGCGCCACCACCGGCGCCAGCAGCGACAGGTCCCGGCTCCCGGCCCGCGTGAACCAGTCGTCCTCGATCATCGACAGGACCAGAGCGCTCGTGCCGATCTTCAGGAAGCCGGCCACCTCGGAAAGGTTGGCGTCGCCGACGATGACGTGCAGGCGCCGGTACTTCTGGGCGTCGCAGTGGGGCTCGTCCCGGGTGTTGACGATCGGGCGCTTGAGCGTGGTCTCGAGGCCGACCTCCTCTTCGAAGAAGTCCGCCCGCTGACTGAGCTGGAACTCCACCGGCTGCTCGTTCGTGGCGGTCGACTCGCTTCCGACCTTCCCGGCCCCGGTGTAGATCTGGCGAGACACGAAGTGCGGCATCACCTGGGCGACGATCCGGGCAAAGGGCAGGGACCGCGCCATCAGGTAGTTCTCGTGCGTCCCGTACGAGTTGCCCTTGCCGTCGCTGTTGTTCTTGAGCACGAGGATGCTCTGACCAGGAGGCAGGAAGTGGCTGGCGGCCGCCACCGAGCGGGCCAGGATCAGCTCGCCGGCCTTGTCGTAGAGGAGGGCGTCGTAGACGTCGGCGCACTCCGGGGTCGAATACTCGGGGTGGGCGTGGTCCACGTAGTAACGCGCACCGTTCGTGAGCACCGCATTCACCAGGTGCGTCTCCACCATCGGCGGCATGGCGCCTTCCCGGGCGAACCCCCGCGCGTCGCGGCCGGGGGTCTCGTCCTCGAAGTCCCAGGGGACCTTGCGAGACAGCTCCGCCACGTAGGCGTTGATCAGCGTGGACGAGGCCGCGATCGGGTTCGGCTCCACCGCCCCGCGGATAATGATCCCGTACTCGGTCTCCATGCCGAGAACCTTCACGATCGCCACGGGTCGACCCTATCCCGGCTGGGGCGAAACCGTGTGGAGCCCCCCGCCGGAGGTGCTGGCGGAGCGGTTAGAGGTACTGGCCGGTCGTGACCCGTTCGATGGCCCGCCCACCGGTGGTCTCCTCGCCCTGGGAGATGATGGTGCGGATGTAGACGATCCGCTCACCCTTCTTGCCGGAGATCTTCGCCCAGTCGTCGGGGTTCGTCGTGTTCGGCAGATCCTCGTGCTCCTTGTACTCCTGCTTGATCGAGTCGACGAGGTCCTGGGTGCGGATGCCGCGGCCGGCGCCCGCGATCACCCGCTTGATGGCCAGCTTCTTCGCCCTCCTGACGATGTTCTCGATCATCGCTCCGGACGCGAAGTCCTTGTAGTACATGACTTCCTTGTCACCGTTCTGGTAGGTGACCTCGAGGAACTGGTTGTCCTCGTCCTGCCGGTACATCTCCGAAACGGTGGTCTCGATCATGCCCAGGACCGCCTTGTGCCGGTCGCCGCCTCCGAGCGCCGCCACTTCGCCGTCGTCGAGCGGCAGGTCCTCGGTGAGGTAGCGCCCGAAGATCTGCGTCGCCGCATCGTGGTCGGGCCGCTCGATCTTGATCTTCACGTCCAGCCGGCCCGGCCGCAGGATCGCGGGGTCGATCAGGTCCTCGCGGTTCGAGGCACCGATCACGATCACGTTCTTCAGCGTCTCCACACCGTCGATCTCGGCCAGCAACTGCGGCACGATCGTCGCCTCCATGTCGGAGGAGATCCCCGAGCCACGGGTGCGGAACAGCGAGTCCATCTCGTCGAAGAAGACGATCACCGGGACGCCTTCCTCGCTCTTCTCACGGGCCCGCTGGAAGACGAGCCGGATCTGCCGCTCGGTCTCGCCGACGTACTTGTTCAGCAGCTCGGGCCCCTTGATGTTCAGGAAGTAGCTGCGGGCCTCCTTGTCCCCCGACACCTCCGCCACCTTCTTCGCCAGCGAGTTCGCCACCGCCTTGGCGATCAGGGTCTTCCCGCAACCCGGAGGGCCGTAGAGGAGGATCCCCTTCGGTGCGGGCAGCCGGTGTTCGGTGAACAGGTCACGGTAGAGGAACGGCAGCTCAACGGCGTCGGTGATGGCCTCGATCTGGCTGTCCAGGCCCCCCACATCGGCGTAGGAGACGTCGGGGACCTCTTCGAGGATCAGCTCCTCGACCTCGCGGCGGGGCAGCCGTTCGAGCAACAGGCCGGTGCGTGAGTCCATCAGCATCGAGTCGCCCGACCGGAGCTTGATGCCCTGGAGGTGATCGGCGAGCTCGACGACCCGCTCGTCGTCGGCCCGGGCGACGATGATCGCCCGCTCTCCGTCGTCGAGCACGTCCTTCAAGGTCACGACCTCGCCCGAGATCTCCTGCGAGCGGGCCAGCACCACGTTCAGCGACTCGTTGAGCACCACCTCCTGGCCGCGGCGCAATTCCTTCTCCAGATCCCCGCCGACCAGCTCCGGATGCAGGGCGACCCGCATCTTCCGGCCGCCCGAGAACACGTCGACCGTGCCGTCGTCGTTGTGCCCGAGGAAGGTCCCGTAGGCGGACGGGGGCTGGGTCAGCTTGTCCACTTCCTCGCGGAGCGCGGCGATGTGCTCGCGGGCCTCACGAAGGGTGAACGTCAGGCGCTCGTTCTGTGAAATGGCCTGGGTGAGCTGGCCTTTCGTCTCGAGCAGCTTCTCCTCCAGGGTGCGAACCCGCTTCGGGGCATCCTGCAGGCGGCGCCGGAGGGCCTGCACCTCGTCCTCAAGGGCGCGCGCGGTCTCAGTGAGCTCGGCCACCCGGTTCTGGTAGCCCTCTCGGCGGAGGTTTGCTTCGTCGGCGTCAGACATGCGGTACCTCCCGTGTCAGTCCGCTCAAGGTATCGCGTGCTCCCGGGAGATCGAGGCACGCCGCCGAGGGTGACGCACCAGTTTGGCGGCATCCCTCGACTAGGCTGCTCCGAGTCGAGAGCGAGGTAAAGGACACCTATGAAGGTCTGGATTGATCAGGATCTGTGCACCGGGGACGGGTTGTGCGAAGAGATCGCCCCTGCCGTGTTCACCCTGCTGGACGATGGTTTGTCCTATGTCAAAGAGGGCGACAAGGTGTTCGACAACCCCGGCGGGCATGAGGGTCTGGCGGTCGTCCCCGATGGCATGGAGGACGCCACGACCGAGGCCGCCGAGGAGTGCCCCGGGGAGTGCATCTTCATCGAGTAATGAAGATGCTCTCAGACTTCACCAGCCGAACCACTTAGAAAATTATCTCGCCCGTTACAAACCAGGTGCCTCCCGTGAGGGCATGCGAACCGCGCTCCTGCAGCTGTTCGCCACCGCGGGCACGAACGACCCCGCACGACTCAGTCCGGCCGTGGCCCTGGCCTGGGTCCGGGGCGAACGTACGGCTTACCCACGATCCGGCCTCCGTCAGGGGCGGCGTCGGGTAGGCGCCGAACTGGCCAACAACAGCATCCGATCCCGAGCCACCCGACTGGGCGCCTACCTCGACTGGTGCGCCCGGCACCGCATCGCTGCGCCCGACCTGGCCGAGGACCTCGCTGCCGTCCGCCGGAGCTACCCCGCCACCTACGGC
>WQVT01000332.1 GCA_009785715.1 Acidimicrobiaceae bacterium
CCCGGCACGTCGCCGGCCGCCGGCTCCCCTCCGGCCCCATCCTCGCCGGCCGCCTCCCGCCCCAGGTCCAGCATCGCCTCCAGGTCCACCCGGGTGGACTCGGCCCCCCCGAGGTCCGCCTTGTTGACCACGAACACGTCAGCGACCTCCAGGAGGCCGGCCTTGGCTGCCTGGACATCGTCGCCCCAGCCGGGGTTGACCACCACCACCGTGGTGTCCGCCGCGCCGGCCACCTCGACCTCCGCCTGACCGACGCCGACCGTCTCGACGAGCACGACGTCCAGGTGCGCCGCCGCCAGAGCCCGGACCATCTCGGGGACGGCCAGCGCCAGGCCACCCAGGTGACCCCTGCTGGCGACGGAGCGGATGAACACCCCCGAATCGGAGGCGTGGCGTCCCATCCGCACCCGGTCGCCGAGGATGGCGCCGCCGCTCCTCGGCGAAGACGGGTCGACCGCGAGGACCCCCACCTGGCGTGCCGACGCCCGGACCTCGCCGATGAGACCGTCGGTGAGGGTGGACTTGCCCGAGCCCGGGGCACCGGTCACGCCGACCACCATCTCCACGCCGGCAGACGAGCCGAACGCCAGGCGACCGGCCACTCGTGCCTCCCGGCCGCCCTGCTCGATCAGGCTCAGGAGCCGGCCGAGCGCGCGCCGGTCCCCCGCCTGTGCGGCGCGGTAGAGCGCCGTCGGATCACCTCCGGGCATCAGCCCGCGTCGGGGGCGGCCGGCGGATGCCAGAGGGCGGGGAATCGCTCGGCCAGCCATTCCGCCACCGCCTCCGTCACCGCCCGATCCTTGCCCCGCAGGCCGTGGTCGCCGCCCTCGACAAGGCGCCGCGTGACCGGGCCGGGAATCGCCGCCGTCGCCTCTGCAAGCTCGGCGGGCGTAGCGAAGGCGTCCCGCGTCCCGGAGACGAACAGACAGGGAACGTCCAGGTCGGGGAAATGGGCGTCGCGCCCGCGCTCCGGCCGCCCCGGCGGGTGCAGGGGGTAGCTGATCAGGACCAGGGCGGCGGCAGCGAGGCCCTCGGCGACCGCCATCGAGCACATCCGGCCACCCATCGAGCGCCCGCCGAGCACCAGGGCCCCGGCATGCCCCGACAGGGCCTTCGCCTCCTCGACCACCGAGGCGACGAGCACCGGGGCCCGGTCCGGGGCACGACGGCCCGCCTTCCGGTACGGGAAGTCCATCCGGCTGACGACCACCCCTGCCGCAGTCGCCGCCTGGTCGAGGGCGACCAGGCTCGGCTGATCCCGGTCAGCGCCGGCACCGGGGGCCAGGAGCAGCCCGAGGGGCTTCAACGGCGTGACCGGCCGCCGGCGTTGTGAGCCAAAGCGTGCGTTGTGTGCCGTAACGCGCGATATACGCGCGTTCTGGCACACAACGACGAAGGCCGGTGCAACTCAGACGAGCTCGCGGAGGAGGTCGCGCAGTGAGGTCGCCTCGGACGACACCACATCCCGCTGGGCCTTGTGCTCGATGGAGTCAGCCAGGATGTGGGCGCGCTTGCGGATCGCCGACCATTTGACGCCGTCGAAGCCGAAGGGCGTCGAGCCGTCGACGGCGTGCACGGTCCGCAGCACCTCGGTGGCGCGGGAGGGATCGCTTGGATCCCCGACCAGGCGGGAGGCGGCGGCGAACAGCTCCGAGATCTGCTGGTACTGCGCCTCGTCCTGCGCCTCGGAGTTCTGCCCGCCGTGGATCTGGTCGAAGAGGCCCTCCACCTCCTCCTCCCGGGCGGCGGGCACGATCAGATCCCCCCGGTCCCAGGTCGCCTCGATCTTCGCCTGCTCGAGCAGCATCGCCAGCTCGGCGCGTTGCTCGGGGAGCCATTGGGTCGGCAGCTCGTAGACGGTCTCGCCCTCCCCGGCGGCCGTCCCCCGGTCCTCTCCCACGGAGCTCTCCGAGTCCCCAGGGCTCTCCGACTCCTCAACGACCCCCGACCCCTCACCGCCCTCGGCGACGTCAGCGTCCCCCCCGACGTCGGCGCCCTCCGCAACGTCGGCGCCCTCCGCAACGTCGGCGGCCCCCGCGACGTCAGTGTCCTCCGAGATGTCCGCTTCGGAGACCCCGCTCGACCCCGAGCCGGCGCCGGGCGCCCCCTCCCCCGCCCCACCGATCGCCTCGGAGAGCCCACCGGAGGCCGACCCGGTGGCCTCGACCTCGACCTCGGCCCGCTCCTCGGCGATCAGGTCGAGCAACAGCGAGAGGATGCCCGCCTGACGGGAGATCTCGTCCTCGAGCGCCTCGTCGGATCCGAGCGCCCCGAGGAGCCGGCGGGTGGTCCGGCCGACCGCGGCCCAGGTGTCGGTGTTCAGGCCCGGAAACTGATCGGTGACGAACACCGCCGACGACGCCTCGGCAACGTCGCCGTCGGCCTCCATGTCGGTCGGGTCGACCCGCAGGCGCCGCGCCGCTACACGCAGGCGGCGAACCTGCACGATCAGCTCCTCGAGCTCGTCGCGCTCGAGGGTGCTGATGGCGTAGTGGGGACGGCCGGCGGTCTGGAGGGGCCGGCCCTGGGCGTCGACGATGCCGATGCCGGGGACGTAGGTCTCGGAGCGGTCGGTCTCGGAGACGAACACGTCCTCGACCAGGTGGATCTCGTCGAAATCGACCTCGGAGTCCTCGCCCACCTCGGCCGCCTCGGCCACGAGGTCGTCGACCCGCTCTTCGTCGTCGGCCGAGACCACCAGCTCCTCTTCCTCGAAGCGGTGGTGGACGCCGGCCCGGATCAGCGCCTCGATCAGCCTGCCCCGGGGGGCGTCCTCCCAGTCCTCGAGCCGGTAGCCGACCTCGTCCTCCTCGTCACCCACCTCCAACGAAGGCAGGGGCGACAGCTGCAGCCGCTCCTTGCACCGGTGGCAGCGGCCGCGCGAGGACACCTCGTAGCCGCAGTTGACGCAGTACCAAACCTTGCTCACGCCCAACAGGATCGCACCTCAGAGCGGCGACGTGCGCCCGGGTCGGCTCGGTGGCCCCGGTGGGGCTGCGCCCCACACCCATCGTCGCCCGGCGAGCTGGCGCTCGCGCGGTCGACCCGGCGAGCTGGCGCTCGCACGTCAGGAGGTCCGGCGGGCGGGAAGGATCGGGGCGTCACGCCCCGTCCCGACCGTCCGGCGCTGCCCCTCGCCGGCGGCGGCCGCCACCCCGTTCCCGTTCACCGCCGGCCGGCCGGGAGCACCGGAGTCGGCCGACGCCTCCTCGTGGTACTCCTCCTCCACGTTGACGTCCCAGACGTTGTGGTTCGCCCCGTAGAGGTTCTCGACGGTCAGCATGGCGGTGTACATCGAGTGGTCGGCGTTGTTGTAGCGGTGCATGCCGTTGCGGCCGACGGGGTGCACGTTGGGCACGTTCGCCTCGATCCATTCCCGGATCGTGTTCACGTTCTGGTGGTATTCGGCGTCGTAGTAGGGATACGCCTTGGGCATCCGCACGACGTACCCGGTCTCCACGGCGGACGGCTCCACCAGTCCCAATTTGCCCAACTCTGCCTTGCCCTGCTCGATGAGCTCCTCGTCGGAGGCGGACCACGAGCCGTCCCCCTCGAGCACGGTGTATTCGAGGCCGAGCACGTTGCGCCCGTCCTTCACCAGGAACGGCGACCAGGATCCGAAGTTCTGGATCCGCATGGTCTTCACGCTGGCGTCGTGGATGTAGATCCAGTTGTCGTCCCAGGGCACCCGATCGGCGGGGACGACCAAGGCGATCGCCAGGAAGTCGCGGTAGGAGAGCCCGTCTGCGGCGGCCACCACGGCGGGCGGGGGCGGCGGGTCCATGGCCCGGACCAGGGCGCCGAGGGGCATCGAGGAGATGACCGCGGTGGCCGGGTACTCGGTGACGCCGCCGTGCGCCGAGGTGGCCTCGACGGAGACCGCCCGTCCATCGCGGTGGTGGATCCGGGTCACCCGGGTCTCCATGACCACCTTGGTGCCGGCGGCCTCGACAAGTTCGGTGCAGCGCTCCCACATCATCCCCGGACCGAGTCGCGGGTACTGGAACTCCTCGATCAGGGAGGTGATGTCCTTCTGATTGCGCTTCGGGAGGAGCGCGTTCGTGATCGCC
>WQVT01000333.1 GCA_009785715.1 Acidimicrobiaceae bacterium
GCAAATGTGAGCAGAGTCGGTCCATGTGAGCAGAGTCGGTCCATGTGAGCAGCGGCAGGTCACTGGGCGCGCCTCCCCGCTCACATGGACCGGAATCAGTCACATGGACAGCGTTCGCGCACATTCGCCTCCCGAGCGCCCTCCCCCGCCCGCCGGCCCCACCAGCCGCCGGCCCCACCAGCCGCCGGCCGGCGCTCAGCCGCGGAGAGCTACGAGCTCCTCGAGCAGCACGGCGACACCGTCCTCGATGTTGGTGGGCAGCACGCGGCCGACGACCTCGAGGATGGCGTCCACGGCGTTGGCCGGCGCCATGGCGTGACCGGGACCCGCCCAATCGAGAAGAGGGAGGTCGTTGTA
This sequence comes from Acidimicrobiaceae bacterium, assembly GCA_009785715.1. Classification (GTDB taxonomy): domain Bacteria; phylum Actinomycetota; class Acidimicrobiia; order Acidimicrobiales; family Palsa-688; genus WQVT01. Next base: position 358 of record WQVT01000333.1, read on the forward strand.
GTTGTCGCCGATGGCGACGACCTGGGCTCTGTCGATGCCGAGGCGCCGGCACACCCGCGCGACGGCATTGGCCTTGGAGACGCCGGGCGCCATGATCTCGACCCAATCCAGGCCCGAGCTGGTGACGTGGGCGGCGTCGCCGATGTGGTCCTGCAGATGCCGCATCAGGGTCACGGCGTCGGTCCCGGGGTGGCGGGCGATGAGCTTCACGCAACCGTCCGCCGCCATCTCCCCGATGTCCGAAACCTCCCTGGCCCTCCCGCTCCGCGTCCGACCCTCCGGGATGAACGAGGGCTCGAAACAGAACTTCTCCATGTCGTCGAGGGCGAAGAGCACGCCGGGCCGGGCGGTGCGCACGATCTCGATCAGCTCGCCGGCCACCGGTCCCTCGATCGGCTCCATCTCGAGGATCTGGTTCGACTCGAGGTCGACCACGATCCCCCCGTTGGAGCACACCCCGAGCGGCCCGAGGCCGCCGGACTCGGCGAGCGCCCACACGCTCATCGGTGGACGCCCCGTCACCGGGACGACGTGGATGCCGGCGCCCCGGGCGGCGGCGATGGCTCGCACGGCGCGCTCGGAGATCGTGCTCGTCTCGCCGAGGAGCGTGCCGTCCAGGTCGGTGGCGACGAGCACCACGTCGGCGAGGGGCTCCGGCTCGGTCAGGGTCGCGGGATCAGGATGGGGTCGGGTTTCGGGAGACATTGTGGTTCGGGGGAGACATCGTGGTTTCGGGGGAGATCGTGACTTTCAGGGGGACTCGTGACGCCCCGAGGGTACTTTGCCCCCGGCGCTTGTTCCCGGTTTAGGCTCACGAATACGGGTAACCCGTGGTGGCCGGGTGGGGTCGCGCCATCAGCGCCTCCTCTGTCCGGCTCGCGAGCCCAACCCCCGGACCACCGGGCCCGGGAGCCGTCCACACCGAGGAGCTTCGAAATGGATCTTCCCGCCCTGCTCGGCGCCGACGCCGACGATCTGCTGAACCACAAGTCGGAAGGGGTGACCAAGGACCTGCTGACCCTCCCGGGTCCCGACGCCATCGACCAGGTGGCGGCGCTGTCCGACCGGCCGGTCCAGGTGCTCCGCAGCCTCGGCTCGATGTACGACCACGGGCGCCTCGCAGGGACGGGCTATCTGTCGATCCTGCCGGTGGACCAGGGCATCGAACACTCCGGGGCGGCCAGCTTCTCCCGCAACCCGCTCTACTTCGACCCGAAGAACATCGTCGAGCTGGCGATCGAGGGCGGTTGCAACGCGGTGGCGACGACGCTCGGCGGCCTCTCCGCCGTCGCCCGGCGCTACGCCCACAAGATCCCCTTCATCGTCAAGCTCAACCACAACGAGCTGCTCACGTACCCGAACCACGCCGACCAGATCCTCTTCGGAAACGCCAGCCAGGCGTTCGAGCTCGGAGCGGCGGGGGTGGGCGCGACCATCTACTTCGGCTCCGAGGAGTCCGACCGCCAGATCGAGGAGATCTCGGCCCTCTTCGAACACGCCCACGACCTGGGCATGTTCACCGTCCTCTGGTGCTACCTGCGCAACGACGCCTTCAAGCACGACGGCGTCGACTACGAGCTGTCGGCCGACCTCACGGGCCAGGCGAACCACATCGGGGTCACCATCAAGGCCGACGTCATCAAGCAGAAGCAGGCGGAGAACAACGGGGGATACACGGCCCTGCACTTCGGCCGGACCGACCCCCGGGTCTACGAGACGCTGACCACCGACAACCCGATCGACCTCACCCGCTGGCAGGTGGTCAACTGCTACGCCGGGCGGATCCCGATGATCAACAGCGGCGGGGCGTCGATCGGCGAGGGTGACCTCGGCCAGGCGGTGCGCACGGCCGTGATCAACAAGCGCGCCGGCGGCGCAGGCCTGATCACCGGCCGCAAGGCGTTCATGAAGCCCATGGACGAGGGCGTCGAGATCCTGAACGCCGTGCAGGACGTGTACCTCGACGACGAGATCACGATTGCCTGAACCGTCAGTGGCCTGATTTCGGGGTCCGAAACCTCGGACCCCGAACCGATGGTCATCGGTTGCGCGCAGGTCGCTTGTATAGTCGGTCCTTCAGGGATCTTTCAGACAAGCGAGGCTTCGTCGCGGCCAAAAGGCTGGCGACGAGGAAAGAAGACGAATGACAGACACCGTCGGTCAGGAAACCGTGGATCCGGGAATCGTGGACCGGAACACCCCGGTTGAAGACCTGGACCGGGTGGTCATCCGATTCGCCGGCGATTCAGGTGACGGGATGCAGCTGACCGGCGACCGGTTCACCACCGCGTCGGCCCTCTTCGGCAACGACCTCTCCACCCTCCCCGACTTCCCCGCCGAGATCCGGGCGCCGGCCGGCACCCTGGCCGGCGTATCGGCCTTCCAGGTGCACATCTCGGACCACGACATCCTCACGCCGGGCGACACGCCCAACCTCCTCGTGGCGATGAACCCCGCCGCCCTCCTGGCGAACGTGGGGGATCTGGTCGAGGGCGCCACCATCATCGTCAACGCCGATGCCTTCGACGAGCGGTCGCTCGCCAAGGCCGGCCGGCGGGAGAACCCGCTGACCGACGACAGCCTGAAGGCGTTCCGGGTCTACGAGGTGCCGATGACCTCGCTCACCCTGGAGGCCGTCAAGCCGACCGGCATCAAGCACCGGGAGGCCGAACGGTCGAAGAACTTCTTCGCCCTCGGCCTCATCAGCTGGATGTACAACCGGCCCGTCGACGTCACCTTCCGCTGGATCCAGGAGCGCTTCTCCAAGGCCCCGCTCGTGGCCGAGGCCAACACCCTGGCGTTCAAGGCGGGCTGGAACTTCGGCGAGACCGCCGAGCTGTTCGAGACCAGCTACCAGGTGCCGTCCGCCACCTACGAGCCGGGCACCTACACCAACATCTCCGGCAACACGGCGCTCGCGTGGGGGCTGGTGGCCGCCGGCCAGCTGTCCAAGCTCTCCGTGTTCCTCGGCAGCTACCCGATCACGCCGGCCTCGGACGTCCTCCACGAGCTGTCGAAGCACAAGAACTTCGGCGTCCGCACCGTGCAGGCGGAAGACGAGATGGCCGGCATCGGCGCCGCCCTCGGGGCGGCCTACGCCGGGTCGCTCGGCGTCACCACCACGAGCGGGCCGGGCATCGACCTGAAGGGCGAGACCATCGGGCTGGCGGTGAGCCTCGAGCTCCCGCTCCTCGTGATCGACATCCAGCGGGGCGGGCCCTCCACCGGTCTCCCCACGAAGACCGAACAGGCCGACCTCCTCCAGGCCCTCTACGGTCGCCACGGGGAGGCCCCGGTGCCGATCGTGGCGCCGGCGACCCCGGGCGAGTGCTTCTACTTCGCGATCGAGGCGGCCCGCATCGCCCTCAAGTACCGCACCCCCGTCTTCCTGCTCTCCGACGGCTACCTGGCCAACGGTGCCGAACCGTGGAAGATCCCCGACGTGGACGGCCTTCCCGACATCAGCGTCGAATTCGCCAGCGAGCCCAACGCGGTGCGGGAGGACGGCACCGACGTCTTCCACCCCTACCACCGGGACCCCGAGACGCTCGCCCGCCCGTGGGCCGTGCCGGGGACGCCGGGCCTTACCCACCGCATCGGCGGGCTGGAGAAGGCGGACGAAACCGGCGACGTCTCGTACAGCCCCGCCAACCACGACGTCATGACCCGGCTGCGGGTGGCGAAGGTCGCCGGGATCGCCAAGGACATCCC
>WQVT01000334.1 GCA_009785715.1 Acidimicrobiaceae bacterium
GAGTTGGGCGCCGACGTCGTCGTGCCGCGAGGGCCGGAAGTGGCCAAGGCGTTCCGCGACGCAGCCCCCGAAGGCGTGGACGGATTGATCGACGCCGCGCTGATCGGACCGTCGGTCCTTGCCGCAATTCGCGACGGAGGGGGGCTGGCGGTTGTCCGGCCGTTCCAGGGCGAGACGGAGCGTGGGATCACGGTCCATCGGGTTCAGGTGTCCGACTACGCCACCAACCACGCCGCACTGGACCGCCTGCGCGAACAGGTCGAGGCCGGCGCGGTGACGCTCCGGGTGGCAGAGACCTTCCCGCCCGAAAGGGCCGCCGAGGCTCAGGAAAAGCTGGCTGCGGGTGGGGTGCGGGGCCGGCTGGTCATCACCTTCTAGGCGCGCCCCTGGCGCCGGGCATTCCTGCCCGGCTAGTTCGTCCGCGCCCCGAGCAGTTCCCGCAGTTGCACCCGTCCGCCCGTTCGCAACACCGCTCGGCGGTACACCTGGGCGGCCAGCATGGCGATGAGGACCGTGCAGCCCACGGTCAGGAGCACGGAGAGGACGAACTGCCACCAGGCTGCCGCGCCGAACCCGACCAAGGTGGTCATGGCAAACGGCGCGGTCGGCGGGAGATAGGCGAGCACCTTCACCAGCAGCGAGGGATGGCCGGAGCTGGCGCCGATCAGGGAGACGATGTACCCGAAGATGAGCGGCGCGGACAGTGGCAGCGCCATGCTCTGCACCTGGTCCTGGCGCTCGGCCAGCGAGCCCGCCGCGGCGTAGACCCAGCTGTAGAACGCATAGCCGAGGACCAGCCAGACGAGGATCGAAACCACCACCCATGGGGTGGCGCCGTGCACGATGCTCGAGCCCACGACCTCGGCCAGCACCAGCGCGAAGGCGACCAATGCGACCGCCTGGGCCAGGGCCACGGCGCCGATGCCCATGAGCTTGCCGCCGAGGAGCTGGATCGGCCGGACCGCGGCGAGCAACACCTCGATCACGCGGCTTGCCTTCTCCTCCATCACGCCCATCAGCGTCCACGTCAGGTATTGGGTGAGCACGATGAAGATGAGGATCACGCCGATCAGGGCCGTGGACTCCGAGGTCGTCCGCGCATTTCGGCCCGGATTCAGGCTCTGCACCGGCAGGGGCCTGGCCGCGGCGATGGTGGCCGCCTGCGCCGGCGTCAGGCCGGCCTCGCGGTAGGCCCGCTGCGCGCCGAAGGCGACAGACAGGGCGCGCACGTAACGCGCCCCCGCCGAGGTGTCGGTGTCCGAGATCGGATCCTTCACAAGGATGGTCTCCGCGCCCACCACCAGGTCGAGATGTCCCGCATGCAGGGCGGAGCGTGCCTGGGCGAGGTCGGGCTGGTCGCGGAGTTCCACCGAAACGCCGACGCCTCTGGCCACGGCCTCGAGCTCCGCCGTGAGCGCCGGCGAGCCGGCCACCACGCCGACGCGGCGAGCATGCGTCGTCCCGCCCCGGACGGCCGGGATGACCACGGCCGCGGCCACCGCCGCGAAGAGGATCAGCGTGATGACCCGGAACGTCCGGCCCCGTAGCCGTTCGCGAATCTCCCGCCCCGCGACCAGGCCGGTATCGCCGAAGGGGTGCTTCCCCCGCGAGAGGCGCGCGACCAGCGGCCCGAGCAATGGACCGAGCACCGAGGGCGCGCCCCGGATCCCGCGGCGCCTTCGCAGGCGGATGGCCAGGCCCACCGCCAGGATGGCGATGACGATGGGGAGGAACCTCATCGGTTCACCGCCTCGCGGAACACCTCAGAGAGACGGCGGCGCTCGAAGACGAACTTGGTGACCCGTCCGGCTGCGCGCGCGGCGTCCAGGACGGCGTCCGAGTCGATGGCGTCGTCGAGGACGAGCCGCACCTCACCACCGTCGAGCTCAGACAGCGTCACCCCGGGGACGGACCGCGCCCATGCCCCCTGCCGGTCCCCTTCCACCCGAACGGCGAGACGGCGCGGTCCGCTCGTGGCCAGCTCGTCGACGGTCCCGCTGGCCACCAGCCGGCCATGGTCGATGATGGCCACCGACTCGCAAAGATCCTCGACCTGGTCGAGCTGATGACTGGAGAACAGCACACAGCACCCGGAACTGGCCCGCTCGACGAGGACCTGGCCGATGACGTCGATGCCGGTCGGGTCCAACCCGGCCAGGGGCTCGTCGAGCACCAGCAGCTCCGGATCGTGGACCAGCGCCGCCGCCAGCTGGACCCGCTGCTGGTTCCCGTGCGAGAGCGCCTCGACTTTGCTGGCCGCCCGGTCCGCCACCCCCAGGCGTTCCAGCCAATGCCTCGTCGCCGATCCCGCGGCCTCGGCATCCATGCCGTGCAGCCGGCCCAGGTATTCGATCTGCTGGGCCACCAGCATGCTCGGATACAGGCCCCGCTCCTCGGGCATGTACCCGAACCTGCGTCGTTCGGCCGCGCCCACCGGCTCCCCGTTCCACCGCACGGTCCCGGCGTCCAAGTCCATGAGCCCGAATATGGCCCGCATGGTCGTGGTCTTTCCGGCTCCGTTTGGCCCGAGGAAGCCCATGACGTGGCCCGAGGGGACCTCGAAGCTCAGCTTGTCGAGCGCCGTGACCGGGCCAAACGTGCGGCTCAAACCCTCGAGCTCGAGTAGGCCTCCCATGACCGCAGCCTACGATCTGAGCGCTGCGCGTTCTGGTCCACCCGCCGGCTGGTCTTCGGGTTGGCGCCACTCCTCGGTCGGGAACCGGACGGCGATCTTCAGTCCGCCTCCCGGGAGGGCCTCGGCGTCGAGTTGCCCGCGGTGGGTGGCGACGACCGAGGCGACGATGGACAGCCCGAGCCCGACTCCATGGCCATCGTTGACCCGCTCATCGAGGCGCGTGAATGGCTCGAATAGGGACGCCAGCTTCGCCTCGGGAACCACCGGTCCGCTGTTGGTGACCGACAGAAAGGATTGTCCGTCGTCGATGCCGGTTTCGACCTGTACCCAGCCGGCGGGCACGTTGTAGCGGACGGCGTTGTCGACGAGGTTCGCGGCGAGGCGCTCGACGAGGACCCGATCACCGAGCGTGGGGGCGGCCGACAGGTCGGCTTCGATCAGGATGTCGGACGCCCTCGCCTCTGCGCCGCTCTGGTCGATCGCGTCCTGCGCCGCAGCCTCGAGGTCGAGAGGCTCGCGGCTGGTCAGCCCCCGGTCCGACCGAGCGAGCGTGAGCAGCCCGTCGATGATCGCTTCCGACTGGTCCACGGCCTCCCGCACCTGCCGGACGACCGCCTCGAGTTGCTCGGTGTTCCGGGCGGGCTTGGCGAGGGCGACGTCGATCAGGGTGCGCATGGACGTGAGCGGCGTCCGCAGCTCGTGCGAGGCGTTGGCCACGAACCGCCGCTGGCTGGCGAATGCCAGATCGAGGCGGTTCAGCATGTCGTCGAAGGTGTCGGCGAGGTCCTTGAGCTCGTCTTGCGGCCCGCCGAGGCGGATCCGCTCGTCGAGGTGTTCCTGCGAGGCGCGCCGTGCCGCCCCGGTGACCTTCTGCAGCGGGAGCAGGATCCGCCAGCCGATCGCCCACCCGAGGAACCCGGCCACGACGGTCGCAACGCCGAGCCCCACCAGGGACCACAGGAGGAGCTCATGAAGGTCCCGGCCTCGTGCGTAGCTGGCGCCGAATCCGGCCGCACTGGCGAAGACCTTTTTGCACTGCGCCGCCAGCGAGCCGACGATCTTGCCCGCCTGTAGCCCGCTCTTGCAGAACTTCTGGACCCCCGCGGCGCCGACGTGCCCGACGATGGAGGGTGCGACCTTGGATTCGGTGTCGGTGAGGGCGACGTTGCTCAGGCTGCGGGCGACGATCGTGTAGGTGGCGGCGACGAGGATCCCGCCGGTCACGAGGAACAGGCCGGCGCAGGCCAGCGCGATGCGCGTCCGCACGCTCCGGCGGCCGAGGATCCTGCGGTGAAGGTTGGGGATCGACATGCGCTATGGGATCCGGTAGCCGCCGCCGATCACGGTTTCGATCAGCGGAGGCTCCCCGAGTTTTCGCCGCAGACGGAGCATCGTGACGGCGACGGTCTTGGTGAACGGGTCGGC
>WQVT01000335.1 GCA_009785715.1 Acidimicrobiaceae bacterium
CCAACTCCTCGATCTCCTCGATCTGGAGCAAATAGAGGAGAATCTGTTTCGAGGGGTGAGCCCCCAGGAGCGGGGACAGAGGGTCTTCGGCGGCCAGGTCGCCGCCCAGGCCTTGGTGGCAGCTACCCGGACGGTGGAGGACAAGGGCGTCCACTCGCTCCACGCGTACTTTCTCCGACCCGGCGACCCGACCCGCCCGATCGTCTACGACGTCGACCGGATCCGGGACGGCCGCTCCTATACCACCCGCCGTGTGGTGGGGATCCAGGCGGGGCAGGCGATCTTCAACCTTCAGGCCAGCTTCCACCGCGGCGGCGAGCTGGGGTACGAGCACCAGGCGGATCCGCCGGTCGGGGTCCCAGAACCCGAGAGCGTGGAACCCTGGGCCTGGCACCGCAACACCCCCCACGGGTTCCTGGAGACCGTGCGGCCGATCGAGACGCGCCCCGTCCCGAACCCGGGCCGCCTCAGCAGATTCATGTGGATGAGGGCCAACGGGAAGCTCGGCGACGACCAGACGCTGCACTGTTGTGTGGCGGCGTACGCGTCCGACCTGAGCCTGCTGCCCACCGCCCTGCTCCCCCACGAAGCCGAGTCGTTCCCGGCGATGATGGCCAGCCTGGACCACGCGATGTGGTTCCATCGGCGCTTCCGCGCCGACGAGTGGATGCTCTACGAGCAGGAGACCTCGGCCGCTCTCGACGGCCGTGCGTTCTGCTGGGGGAGGATCTGGACCCAAGAGGGAGCGCTGGCCATGTCGGTGGCGCAGGAGGGCGTGGCGCGGCGCTAGGTGGTCACCGCCGAAAGGGCGAGATCCTGGCCCAAAAGGACCGGAATCCTGGTGCGATAGGCCACGGTTTGGACAGGTCAGGGTCAAGAGCTGATCCCGACCTTTACAATCTGGGCCATATGGCGGAATCACGAATTTCGTACCGACGGCGCGCCCAGAGGGCCGGCCTGGTCGGGTTGACCCTCATGGCAGGCGTGGGCCTGCTCGCCTCCACGCCGCTCTCGGTGCCGGTTGCCGGCGCCTCACCCACGCCGGCGGCATCTGCCAATGGCGAGGCCGGCAAGACGGCGCTGGCGATCCTGGCCGACGCCAAGCACGCCACCGAAAAGGCCCGTACCGCCGAGGTCGTCGGCTCGATCCACCACTACGGCTCGAACCTCTCTCTGGATATCGCGGTCGGCCACGGTCAGGGTGGCGGCATCGTGAGCGACTCCGGGGCCTCGTTCGACATCGTGCTCCACAAGCCGAAGGTGTACCTGAAGGCCCCGAAGGCGACGTGGACGAAGTTCGCCGGTGCCGCGGTGGGCGGCCTCCTCGCCAACCGGTGGCTCCAGACCACCACGGCCAACAAGGACTTCACCGACATCGCCCAGGTGGTCGACATCGTCAAGCTGACGAACGAGCTCCTGACGCCCTCGGGCAAGGTGGTCAAGAAGGGGACCACCACGTTCCACGGGCAGCCGGCGATCGCGTTGACCGACTCCGGCCCGAACGGCGGCACCCTGTATGTGGCCGGCCGAGGCGCGCCCTACGTCCTCGGGGCCGTCGGCGGGAAGCGCGCTCCGGGCCACCTCACGTTCTCGGACTACGGGTCGGCCAAGGTGCCGCCGGCCCCCAAGAACGCGATCAACCTCGATGCGCTCGAGGCCGGGGCTGGCGCCGGCGGCGGTGGTTCCACGACCACGGTCCCCGCCAGCCCGGCACCAGCGCCGAGCAGCACGGCCTCCGGCAACGGGGCCTAGAGCATTCGCTGCATCACCACGACGTCCAGCCACCGGTTGAACTTCCGACCGATCTCGCGCTCCGTGCCGACGAGTGCGAAACCGCAGGCATGGTGGAGGGCGATCGAGCCCTGACCGTCCGAGTTGATGCGGGCGATCACCGTGTGGAATCCGTGGGCGCCGGCCAGGGCGAGGACCTCGGAGAGGACGAGCTTTCCCACCCCTTGGCCTCGAGTGTCGGGCCGGACGTAGACAGAGTCCTCGACCGTCGTCAGGTAGGCGGGTCGGGGCCGGTAGGGGGAGATGGACGCGAAGCCGGCGACGGTGCCGTCGTCGTCGACGGCAACGACGCAGGGATGGATGCCGGTATGTTCGTCCAGCCAGCGGTGCTGTTCGGCGAGGGTGCGCGGCACCAGGTCGAACGTGGCCACTCCGCCGAGGACCTCGGCGTTGTAGATCTCGAGAATCGCCTCGGCGTCCCCGGGATGCGCCAGTCGGGTCTCCATCGGGCCCGCTGTCTACCACGAGAGGTGGCGTCTCCCACCGGTTGCCGAAGCGGAGCGGTGGGCGAGGCCGGGTCCGGGCGGGTATCATCCTCGGGTTCCGGTCCTGCCGGGCCGGCCTCCTTAGCTCAGACGGCAGAGCGCTTCCATGGTAAGGAAGAGGTCGTCGGTTCGATTCCGACAGGGGGCTCGGCGGCGTAGCTCAGTTGGTCAGAGCACTCGGCTCATAATCGAGTTGTCGTCGGTTCAAGTCCGACCGCCGCTACCGAACCGGCAGATGTTCGGGCCGGAAGACGTTGTGGACAGGCCGTCAGAAGGGCGAAAGGCAGCGAGGTGCCAAAGAACGACAGAAGGGTGAAGGTGACGTTGGCTTGCGATGTGTGCAAGCGGCGGAACTACATCACCATGAAGAACAAGAACAACAACCGCGAGCGGATCGAGATGAAGAAGTACTGCCGGTGGGACCGGCAGCACACCCTCCACCGGGAGACCCGCTAAAACGGCAGCGTCCTTGGAGCGCCAGCCTCTCGAGCGGTCGCCTCTTGAGCGGCAGCCCGCCGACCGCGTCGACGCCGACGTCCCCGAAACGGGGGTCCCCGATGTCGGGGCGTCAGGCACCGGCGGGGGCCTCGGCGATCTCGTCGCGGCTGCGAAGGAGGGGGACCGCGCGGCCTTCGAGGGGCTGGTCCGGGCCACCACCGCAGAGACGTTCGCCCTTGCCTACCGCCTCACCGGGAACGAGGACGACGCGCGGGACGTGGTCCAGGACGCGTATTTCCGGGCCTACCGAGGGCTGCGGCGGTTCCGGGGGGACGCCCAGTTCAACACCTGGCTCTACCGCATCACGGCGAACTGCGCGGCGAGCCACCTGGCCAAGCGCGGCCGGCAGTCGACCGAGCTGCTGAACGACGACGACGAGGTCGTGGACGCCCGCCCCGACCACGACCCCGAGACCCGGCTCGGAGCGGCGGAGGAGCGGGCCCGGGTGGCCGCGGCGGTCGCCGACCTGCCCTGGCGGCTCCGCCAGGTGATCGTGCTGCGCGATATCTACGACCTCCCACACCGCAGCATCGCCGAGGAGCTCGACATCTCGGAGGCGGCCGCGAAGGTGCGCCTGCACCGCGCCCGCCGCCGGCTGCGTGAGATCCTCGACGCCGGCGGCCAGCCCGAGGCCTCCGAGGGAAAGATTGATACCTCCCGGGGACGGTCGGAGTCGAAGGGGCGTGAAGCCGATGCGGGGTGACGCCCCTCCCTCCAGACGCCACCTGGGCGCCGCCGGTCGCGGCCGTGTCACGTGTGAGTCGGTCGCCGACGTGCTCCCGGCCCTGGCGATGGGAGAGGCCGACGTGAGCCGACGGCTCCGCGATCACGTCGCCGTCTGCCTCCGTTGCCAGGCGGAGATGGCGCGGTACCGGCGGCTGCGGCGGAGCCTGCTGGCGCTCCGCGAGCAACCGGTCGACGCCGGCCCGATGCTCGCGGCGCAGATCCTCGAACGACTCGATGCCGCGTTCACGGAGGATCGTGGTTCCCTGAGTGCCCTTCAGATGGCGTGTGTGGGTGGCCTGTCGGTGGCCACGGTCGCGGGCGCCGGGATGCTGGTGTGGTTCACGAGGCGGCGCCTGGCCCTCGCCAGTTGAGGGGCCGCCCGGAAGGCGCCTCCAGGCAGGGTCGCGCCGGTCGGATCGGGCAGGGCGGGTGCTAGTCTTGTCCGACGGGTCAGCGGTACAACCTGCAGTGCAGCGGAGGGCAGTAGCTCAATTGGTAGAGCATCGGTCTCCAAAACCGGCGGTTGGGGGTTCGAGTCCCTCCTGCCCTGCTCCAACG
>WQVT01000336.1 GCA_009785715.1 Acidimicrobiaceae bacterium
CGTTCACCTGGCGCTGGGTGGCGGCCAGGGTGTGCTCCTGGGAGAGGAAGGTCCGGCCCGGGAGGACGAACAGGAGCAGGATCGCGGCCATCCCCACGGCGAAGAGGAGGTAGCGCAGCGCCCTCCTCGCCGGGCCCCGCCGGCGGGTGAGCCTCGCGATCAGCGCGCCCAGGCGTCCCCTCACGAGGACCCGGGCCGGGGCAACGGCGCGAACGACGCCCGCCCGCCGTAGCGGGCGGCGTCGCCGAGGATCTCCTCGAGGCGCAGCAACTGGTTGTACTTGGCGACCCGGTCGCTGCGCGCCGGGGCGCCGGTCTTGATCTGGCCGCAGTTGGTCGCCACCGCCAGGTCGGAGATCGTGGTGTCCTCGGTCTCGCCGGAGCGGTGCGACATCACCGAGGCGTACGACGAGGCCGTCGCGAGCGCCATCGTGTCGAGCGTCTCGGTCAGGGTGCCGATCTGGTTGACCTTGATCAGGATGGCGTTGGCCACCCCGAGGTCGATGCCTCGCTCGAGGCGCGCCACGTTGGTGACGAACAGGTCGTCACCGACCAACTGCACCCGATCCCCGACGGCCTCGGTCAGGAGCCGCCAGCCGTCCCAGTCCTCTTCGGCCAGGCCGTCCTCGAGCGAGATGATCGGGTACCGGCCGATCAACTCGCCCCAGTAGCCGGCGAACTCCGCGGAATCGAGGGTCCGGCCCTCGCCGGCGAGGGTGTACCGGCCGTCTGCGTAGAACTCGGTGGCGGCCGGATCCATGGCGATGGCGATCTCCTCGCCCGGGGTGCGCCCGACCGACTCGATCGCCTCGATCAGCGCCTTGATGGCGTCCTCGTTCGACGGGAGGTTGGGGGCGAACCCGCCCTCGTCGCCGACGGCGGTGGACAGGCCCCGGGCCGAGAGGACCTTCGCCAGGCCGTGGTAGATCTCGGCCCCCCAGCGCAGGCCCTCGCTGAAGGAGGCGGCGCCGACCGGGACGACCATGAACTCCTGGAAGTCGATGTTGTTGTCGGCGTGTTCGCCACCGTTCAGGACGTTCATCATCGGCACAGGCAGGATGTGGGCGTTGACGCCGCCGACGTAGCGGTAGAGGGGCAGGCCCACCTCGAGGGCGGCCGCCCGGGCCACCGCCAGCGACACGCCGAGCATCGCGTTGGCCCCCAACCGGCCCTTGTTCTCCGTGCCGTCCAGGTCGATGAGGGCGGCATCCAGGCCGCGCTGGTCCAGGGCGTCGAAGCCCTCCACGGCGTCGTCGATCTCGCCGTTGACGTTCGCCACCGCCTGCTCGACGCCCCGGCCGCCGTAGGCGTCGCCGCCGTCGCGCAGCTCCACCGCCTCGAACGAACCGGTCGAGGCGCCCGAGGGCACCGCTGCGCGTCCCGTCGCCCCGGAGTCGAGCATGACCTCCACCTCGACGGTCGGATTCCCGCGAGAGTCGAGGATCTGGCGTGCAATCAAGTGGTCGATGGCGCTCATGGGGGTGGTGTGGCTCCTGTTGAAAGTGAGGTTAAAGGTAGTGGACCCTTCCTGTCAGGACGGGGACCCATTTCGGGCTTTTACCTCGTCCCACAACCGGTCCCAATCCGCAAGAGAGAGGTCGGCGCCGCCGCCGGGGTAGCGATCTGCAACGAGCGCCTCGACGGCAACGAATCGGTCCCGGAACTTCCGGGTGGCCTGCCGGAGGGCGGCCTCGGGGTCGACGCGCAGGTGACGCGCCACGTTGACGACGGAGAACAACAGATCGCCCAGTTCGTCGATGACGGCGGGCGCACCACCCTCGGGAGGGGGCGCCGGCGCGGCGGCCGCGGCGTCGGCGAGCTCGCCGAGCTCCTCGGGCACCTTTTGCCAGGCTCCTGAAACGTCCGGCCAGTCGAAGCCGAGGGAGGCCGCCTTGCGCTGCACCTTCTCGGCATAGGCCAGCGAGGGAAGGTGCCCGGCGATGCCGTCCATCACGCTGCCGCGGCCCTTCTCCTCCTTCTTCATCTGCTCCCAGTCACCCCGGGGAGCGCCGGCGAAGACGTGGGGGTGACGGGCGACGAGCTTGTCGTGGATCCCCCGGGCCACGTCGGCGAGGGTGAACGCGCCCGCCTCGGCGGCGAGGGTTGCATGGAAATAGACCTGGAACAGCAGGTCTCCGAGCTCCTCCTCGAGATGCTCGTACGCGTCGGGATTATCAGCAGTTGGGGAAAGTTCGTCGATGGCGTCGAGGACCTCGTAGGTCTCCTCCAGCAGGTGGCGGGCGAGGGAGGCGTGGGTCTGCTCGGCGTCCCAAGGGCAGCGCGCCCGCAGCGTGTGCACCAGTTCGTCGAACCGGACCAGCTCCGCCGCCACCGGGTCGGCGAGGCCGGGGATCCAGACGCAGGTGAGGTGGTCCGGCTCCACCTCCCGGTCGAGGTCGGCCCAGGCGAGGGTCCGGACCGACTCGTCGGGCAGGCCGAGCCGCTGCAGGACCGTCACCTCGGGGCCGTCGTCGGCGGCCAGCTTGATGTCGGAGAGGGCCATCCGCGAGTCGACCTGGGCGACGAGCAAGGGGCCCGCCGCGCCCGCAGCCTCGGTGGCGAAGCGGTGGCCGTCGACCACCCGCACGCCGGCGGCCACGGGGTCCACGCCGAGCCGGGCCCAGGCCAGGTCGAGGAAGGACAGGGACGGCTGGATCTCCACCTCCACGCCTTCCTGGGTGCGGAGGCGTTCGACGGTGCTCTCGGCCACGAGCGGGGAGCCGGGCACGGCGTAGAGGACCGTCCCGTGCTCATGCGCCGCGGCGACCAGTCGCTCGACGATCGTGTCATAGACCTCGTCTATGTCCTGGGCCTGGTCATAGACGTCGTCGAAGGTGGTGGCGTCGCCGACCGCCTCCGCCGAGGGGTGGCGGCGGGTCCGCAGGAAACGCACGGGTATCGCCGCGATCGCGGCCGCCGCCTGCCCGGTCAGCTGGGACGGGTCGCCGGGGCCGAGGCCCACGACGACCACCCTGGCTGCCATGGGGTCAGCCTACGGGGTCGCGCTCGGGACCTTGGGCGACGCCGGGACCACACCCTTCTGGGGGTCCCACGTGCCGTACTGGGGGTTCAGCCAGATCCGGGCCGAGGTGATCACCCGGTTCAGCACGGCGTTGGACCCGTTGCCGGTCTGCTGCTCGGCCACGAGGGAGGTGACCTTCTTCATCTGCTCGTTGAAGGGCAGCGGGTTGCGGTGGGTGACCTCGATGACCTGGTAGCCGAAGGCGGTGCGGTGGGGAGCGATGGGCTGGTCGATCTTCGCCCCGACGACCTCGCTGTAGAAGGGGTTGCCCTGGGTCTCGAGCCGGGGCGGCGAGTAGCAGGTGACCGCTCCCCCGGCGAGCTGGTGGCCGCCGCTCGTGGCGTTGCGGGCCTCGGCGAGGCTGGCGGCGTAGTCGGGCTTGCCGTCGGGGTCGGTCACGGTGAAGCCGACCTGGCGGACGCAGACGAGCGTGAAGAGGTACCCCGAGGCGGCGTGCACGGCGCCCTGCAGCTCTGACTCCTTCAGCGAGACCGTCGCCAGCTGGGACTCGTCGGCGAAGTCGTCCGCCATCTGGTCCCGGAACGAGGGGGAGAAGCCGAGCCAGTAGGCGCCCTGGACGGCCGACTCCCAGCCCCGCGCGGCAGCGATCTGGCGGGGCCCGGGGAGGTTGTGGTGGGCGGCCAGGTACTGGTGCAGGGCCGTGGAGGTGATCAGGCTGTCGAGCACCCCGGCGACGAAGGTCGAGCTGTAGGTGGACGCCGACGCACCGTGCACGGTCGAGGCACCCTGGCTCTGGGATTCATAGGCCTTGACGAAGGCCTCGTTCCCGGAGTACTCGGACAGATACTGGTTGACCCTGGTCTGCCTGATCCGCTGTGAACCCACCTGCACCGCCGTCGGCGAGGAGTCACAGGCGGAGGCAATGACGGTGCAGGCGACGGCCACCGCGGCACCGGCGAGCAGACGGCGAGGCTTGAACACGGCGAGGCGATGCTACCGAGCGGCCTCGACCGGGACCAATTGGCCGAGCAGTTCGGTGAGCTCGCCGGCCGGGTCGGCGCCCCTCGGGAGCGA